>JANWVW010000135.1 GCA_025056095.1 Bacteroidia bacterium | reverse complement strand
ACCCAAACCAATATCCAATGTACGAGTTGCCTGCACGGCTGCAATACATTTGTGGATAAGTGCTCCTTCGGCAGGTTCGGCTGTATTTTGCAAAAGGTTGATATCGCCATTGCCATCGGGCGAAGGGCAGGTGCGTGTTTGCACTATTTGTGCCAGTACAGGATTCATGTAGTATGAAACAGACTGCTTATCTTTATCGAGACACATGGACAAAGATACAACTTTTTTTATGCCGCCCACTATTGGGATTGTTGTGCCTTGCTATAATGAATCTGCTCGATTGCCTGTTCAGGCTTTTTTAGACTTCATAGCAAAGTATCAAACGTTTGTTTTCTGCTTTGTTAACGACGGCAGCAAAGACAATACAGCAGCAATACTACAACAGATGCATACAGCTTTTCCTGAGCGGATTAGCATTATAGACCGCCGCCAAAACAAAGGAAAAGGCGAAAGTATTCGAGAGGGAATCAATTATTTGATGACACATTATCCTATCACTCATGTCGGTTTTTTAGATGCTGACTTGGCTACGCCTCTATCAGAAATGCAAGAGTTGGCTAATATCATCAAGCAAAATTGCTACAGTATGGTTTGCGGTTCACGCATCAAGCGCATGGGAGCAAACATTGAGCGATATGCTATTCGCCACATTATTGGGCGTTTTTTTGCTACCTTAATTAGTTGGTCGTTGCGGCTACCATTTTACGATACGCAGTGTGGTGCTAAGCTCTTCTCAGTAGAAGATGTACATCAAGGCATTTTTGATACTCCTTTTATTTCTCGTTGGTTAGTTGATGTAGAAATTATTAAGCGTTTGCAAAAGAAAATGGGTTATGAAAAATCCTATCATCGAATTTACGAATATCCGCTTAGAGAGTGGCGCGATGTAGGTCGAGGTACCAGGAAAGCACTTTTTTGTGTGATTTGTGTGAAAAATTCTAATCTAATTGTTAGTGGCACAAAGTTTGACATGCTAGATCTAAATCAGATACTTATGAAGAGTTTTTAACTTTGTTAAAATAATACTTAGCAACCATACGGCCACCATGAATAGAAATGGGTAGGATAGAGCAAAGTAACGATATTCTGCGCTTCTGTATATGATCGGGAATAAAACTATAGGGTAAATTCCTGTAAGTGCTACTAACACTGAATGGAAATGATGCTGTAATGGTAAGTGAAATAGTACTATTGAGCAAGCTATAATTCCAAATAACCAAGTAAAATAATATAGGGCAGAATATGCTATCTTTAAAATTTTCTTGTATACTGAAAGCTGTTCAAATGGCACAGAATTAAGATTATAAGTTCCGCTGTGGACTAAAAATTTCATTAAAATTCTTAAGGGCGCGACTATGTAATAATAAAAAGGTTTTTCTTTTATAAAAGATGTCTTGTAGCGTTCGATGGTGGCAATCACTACAGAATCTGCATAGTTTTGTAATTCAACGGAAGAGGTTGTGTCTGCCAAATAATACCATTCGCGTAATTTTCGCAAGGAATCAGCGTTATAATAACTGGTAAACATATATTTAGGCAAATCTTCTGGATTTTGGTAACGAGCAGGTACAAGCTTGTTGATTCTCGAATCGTAAAATACCATAATTTCTGCATTAGGGTTCCAAAATGTTTTATCGCCACCTATGGAAGCTATAAAGTCCCTTAAGGCAGACATACGACCTTTACCGAAAATTTGTTCCTCCACGATTAATGGAACTATTTTTTTGAAGTGGATATAATTGCGAATTACCCATGCGGACTCAGCAAGTATAAAAGCTAGCATGAAAAAAATTAAGTTCAATAATAAACGCAATTTGTTTTCCTTTCTATACTTATAAAAAAGTCCTAAGGCAAAAAAAACTAGAATAGGCAGTAAATAGGGTCTTAAGAAAAATGCCCATGTAAAAAACGCTCCTGATATAATTAAGTTATAGTTACCTCCCCGTAGATAGAAAAAAATACCTGTAATAAGACAAGAAATAGCTAGACTTTCTGTTAAAACAAAAAAATCATAGTAGGCAACATAAGTATTTAAACTATATCCTACTAATGTAAGGATAAAAATTTGAAAGTTGTTGAATAGTGTATAACTTATACGTGCTAACAAGTATACTGAAATGCATCCAAAGGTCCACTGTAGAATACAAAGGGTATTCAAGGCTACCTTCTGAGGTAAAAGCCATAATAAAGGAGCAAGGATAAAATCATAACCTGGCATATGCCCTGCATAAGGACGACCAACATGTTTGGAATAAGAAAAATTTTTAGCTACATTAGCGGCGGTAGCAAGATAGTACTCCCGTGAATCTGTAGCTAGATTAGCTATCAAGCCTTTGGAAAGGTCTTTATCTTCTAGCCAAAATAGAACTAATATCGTTAAAAGTCTTATAGTAATAACAGTTATCAACCAAGACTTCTTGGTAGGAGAAGGGAAACGAGTTTGTAAGGTAGTTTTCATGTGCATAAATATAAAAATTTTGTAACTTTGTATGAAATTAGTTTCCGTAGTAGTTCCTACTTATCGTGGTGCGCAGTCTTTACCTATACTTGTCGGGCGTTTGCATGCTTTTTTCATAGCGCACAATATAAATTACGAGCTAATTATAGTAAATGATGCTAGTCCAGACAATACTAAAGAGGTACTAAAAGAGCTCAAATCTCACTATGGTAAAATTACTGCTATTAATTTAATGAAGAATTATGGTCAGCATAATGCTATTTTATGTGGGTTTAAATACGCTAAAGGAGATGTCGTTATTACTATGGATGACGACCTTCAAAATCCTCCTGAGGAAATCGGAAAGTTATTAGATGGAATAAGCAAAGGTTTTGACTTGGTAATTGGGGCATATGACTCAAAAAAACACTCTAAATTTAGAAATATCAGTGGAGATTTAGTAGATAGAGTTCAAAGATTTATATTTAATCTTCCTAACAACTTTCAACTTACGAGTTTTAGAGCTATTAGAAGAAACTTGATAGATAATATAAACAGCATGAGTGTTCCATATCCGTATGTTACCTCTATGCTATTATCTCATACTGTTAACTATTTGAATGTACCAGTAAGGCATGAAAAACGTTTATATGGTAAATCTAATTATAAGCTTAAAAATAGTATTTTTCTAATCTTGAACCTTGTGCTAAATTATTCTTCTATTCCCATATACATAATAGCTTTTACTTTATTTCTTTCTATAACCTTTGTTTTAGGTTTTGCTATTTATGTTATTACAAGTATCTTATTTTTTGATGGATTCATAAAAGGATGGCCAAGTATGATGTTACTAGTTTCTTTTCTTAATATGTTGGTAATGATAGCGTTAATGATATTTGGTTTATATCTTGCAAGAATATACCAACTCACCATGAAAGCTAAAAATAGTTATGTAATTAGCGAGATTTATGAATAAAAAAATATTAATATTTCCTGCTTCGACTTATCAACTTCCTTTTATAGAAAAAGCTATTGAAATGGGATTGTACGTAATAACGCTGGATAACGTACCAAACAATCCCGGTCATGTAATTGCTCACAAGTCTTATAACATTAGTACTACCAATGATAAAGAAATTATAGAAGTATGCAAATATGAGCATGTTGATGCTGTTCTTTCTCCATGCTCTGACGTATCGCTAATAGCTTTATCAAAAGTAGGCGAAGCGCTAAATTTAATTTCTCCTAATACTCTCTGTACAAAAACTCTTACTAGTAAGATTAATTTTCGCACTTTTCAATGCAATCAAGGTATTCCTCATCCCGAGTTTCAGGCTTTATCTTCTTATGACGAAGGTATAAAATTATCTTTTCCCTTTATTATGAAGCCCGATGTTTCTTCGGGGAGTAAAGGAGTCTTTATTGTAGAAGATAAAAGTGAGTTTTGTAGTAGATATGTAGAAACCCGTACTTATTCTTTAAGTAAAAAAATAGTTATAGAAAAAGAAATTCATGGACATCATTTAACTGTGGAAGGTATAATGCGCAATGGAAAACTACATAAGATGTTTGTTTCTGATAGAATTACTGCTCCTAATCCTTATACAGCTACGTGGGGTCATATAATGCCTAGTATATACAGTAATAACGAGGAAATTATTTCAAGAATTACTCTCCAGATAGAAAAAATTTTTATGAATCTTAACTATACAGATGGTATTTTTGACAGTGATATAGTATTTGATAATTCTGGTGAAGTTTACATAATCGAATTAACTCCAAGAGTAGGAGGTAATTCATTGGTTAGATTGATAAAAGCTGCTTATGGATTTGATATCGTTGATTATGCTCTTAAACAAGCTTTAGGCATTAACGAACTAATCAAATTTACGAAGCCTGATAGCTTTTTCAAGCTAAAACTTCTAGGCAGCATGTACGAATCTGTGATGAGATATGAACTTGATGAGATTGAGTGTTTAAAACAACATCCTGATATATTGCATATTCAACTGGATTATCCTTCAGGGAGTATCGTACAACCATTTATAAATGGTAGAAACCGTGCTGGAGAAGTGCTATTTCGAGCCTCCAGTATAGTTGAATTAGAAAATATGGAAAACTCACTAATTAATTCTGTAGTTAAGTTCCAATCAAAATAAATCATATTTATGAAAGCTAGGGGAATTTTTAACATGATTAAAAATCGGTTTTTAAGAGAGGAGATATATAATAAGCCTGAATACTGGGATGCAAAAGCTAAGGAATTTGAAGGTGACGCAATCTCTCTTTGGCCTAATAATAATCTAAATAGTTTGTATGAAAAAGAGCATTTAGATTTCTTCAATCGCTTTTTGGGAGATATTACTAATTTAAAGGCTGCCGATATCGGATGTGGCATAGGCAATGTAACTCGCTTGCTAGCTCAAAGAGGTGCAAATGTAACAGGATTTGATTTTTCAGAAAGAACTATAGAAATTGCCATAAAAAAGTCTACTAATATCCGAAATATTAACTTTGTCGTAAAGTCTGTGTTTGATTTTTGTGAACCTAATGAATATGATTTAATTGTATGCCGTGGATGTTTAACCGTAGCATGTAAAAATAAACAAGAATTATCAAAGGCTTTACAAAATATTTATGAAAGTCTAAAAGTTGATGGTAAATTTTTGATTATAGAACCTATTCATAAAGGAATTTTTCATCGCGTATTAAACATAGACTTAGCAGATTTTTTGTATTTGATGGAGAAAATAGGATATACTATTGGTTATGTTGAGGAAATGCACTTTTTACCTGTGCGCTTAATGCTGTCTCATTTGAATATTTCTTTCTTAATTACGAAGTATATATATGAGTTAGGTCAGTGGATTATGAATAAAGCCCAATTAAAATGGGGAGATTATAAAGCAATTTATGCGGAAAAGTCCTTAACTTAATCTAAAACTAACTTGGAAATATGATACCAAGAGTAAGAGTAAACTACGAGATTGTAGATTTACTAAAGTCTACAAGGTATATTTTCGAAAGAAAAAATAGAGAGAAGGATAAATTGCTCTCTACATTGAGAAACATTTTTAGTAATCAGAATGTTTTACTTACGCCTTCAGGAAGAGGTGGTTTATATTTTTTGTTAAAAGCCATGAATAAGTCAAAAGTAATAATACCTTCTTATACATGTAGTGCAGTCACTGAAGCAGCACTGCTAGCAGGTAAAAGAGTATTTTATGTGGATGTTTACCTTGATACACTTGATATGAACTTAGAACAACTATCGAAGATAATAGATAGAGATTCCGTAGTCATTGCCACTTATCAATATGGTTTTCCGTGTAATATACTAGATATATTGGAATTATGTAAAAATAATCATGCATATTGTATCGAGGATGTGGCGGCAGGTTTATTTGGTAAAATAAATAACCAATATATGGGTACTTTTTCAGATGCTTCTTTTTTTAGTTTTGATTCCAGTAAGCTTTTAAACGTTCCATTAAAAGGTGGTTTTGTTGTTGTAAGGGATGAAGAACTGTTCAATAGATTTAAAGATGTATATTTTTCAGAAGTTAAAAGAATGCCTATAAACCTATCAGTAAAAAATATTTTAAAAGGTATAGTGTATAATTTAATTAAACCACGAGCTATGTATAACATTTTTTACTTTTTGTTTTTTACTATTAAGAAAAGAGTAAGTACTGAAAAAGAAAAAGTAAACAAAGAAAAGAACGAATACTACATGTATGATATGTCAGATTGGCAATGTTACTTAATAAACAACCAAATTAAAAATTTATCTTTAATAATTAAAAAAAAGAAAAAAAATTTTCAAACTTTTCAAACTTATCTTAGTGAAAGCAAAAGTTTTGATATCTTTAAGGTTTCTTGCGAAGAAATAGTTCCTGTAAGATTTCCTATATTGGTCAAAAATATAGATAAGATGACATTCTATAAGTTGCTCATTGAACGACGTATTGATTGTTCGTTTAGTTTCACAAATATAATCTGTAATCCAGAGTCAAAAAATGCCATAGAGGTTGCTTCTAGGATTCTTAACTTACCTTACTACTATAAGTTAAGTGGATTAGAGTGTAAGAAAATTATACATGCTTTAAAAAATATAGATGAGTTCTTGAGTAAATAAGTTATTAACTTTAAGTTGACTACACTAACTATGATTCTCGATTTGATTAAGGAATATAATAACAGGAAAAATCGTAAACACCTTTACAATACTTCATATTACTGGGATCAAAAGGCAAAGAATTGTACTGGGAGTTCTATTTCTATGTGGCCAAACAAAAACTTAAATATTTTATATGATACTGAGATTAAAAATATTGTAAATGATTATCTGTTCTTATTTAAAAATAAAAAAGTTTTAGATATTGGCTGTGGCACAGGTAGAATGTCTAAATATTTTGCTGATTGTGGTGCTGAGAGTGTAGTAGGAATAGATTTTTCAAAAGTTTCTTTAGAAATAGCAATGAATACTAATCCACATAAGAAAGTTGAGTACATACATATGCCCATTAAAGAGTTTTTACGTGAAGGCTTCTTTGATACGGCTTTTACATGGGGAGTATTAACTTTTGCTGCTAGAAATTCAGAAGAACTTGTAGAAATACTGAAAGTTATATATAAAAATCTAAAAGAAGATGGAAAAATTTTATTTTTGGAGCCTATTCATAGTTCTTTTTTACATAGGGTTCTTTGTTTATCTATTTCTTCATTCTTGGAAATATTGCAAGAAAATAATTATGAAGTTTTAGAAGTAAGACAATTACATTTTTGGCCGATGAGGATTATTTTGTCATATATTAATTTACCAATGCTGATTACTAAACCTTTATATGAGTTTGGACAGTTACTTATGAAAATTTTACCTAACACTGGAGACTATAAAATGATATATGCAAGAAAAAAATCTAATAAGTTGCATTAATAGAATATTTTAGTTGTCCCTTAAAAAGGGTTTAACAAATTGGTTATCAATAATTTACCCTTAATTTGGCTTGTAAAAAAACGACCAGTTTTTGTAATTTTATGCCACAAAACTACGCAGAAATACTATTATGTTGCCACCAAAAAAAGACCAAAATCAGCA
>JANWVW010000134.1 GCA_025056095.1 Bacteroidia bacterium | reverse complement strand
TAGCGTTAGCGAAGCACCGAAGCGAAGCGTAGTGCGGAATGCCCCGACCCTTGCGTCAGCAAGGGGCACGCCCAAAATAAAACTATCTTTGTCGTTCATCTAAATTATACTGTTTAATTTTTCTGTACAATGTGCGTTCAGAGATACCTAATTCCTTGGCTGCTTTTCGCCTGTTACGATGATGCTTTTTTAATGCTGCAATAATTGTAGCAATCTCCTGCTGCTCTAAAGAAAGAGTTTCTTCCTGTGCAGGTTGTGCTTCTGCTTCTACAATAGAAGCATCGTGAAATTCCCCCTCCTCTGTCAAATGTGCAAAATTATCGGTATCCAAAAGTAGTTTGGGATAGGGTGTTTTAGCTATATCAGGTTTGTTTTGCAGTAGTTGTGCTACTACTTTTTTAAGCTCATTAACATCTTTTTTAAGGTCAAATAAAACCTTGTAGAGGATTTCACGTTCAGTGAGAAAGTCTTTATTACTAAAACTTTCTGCTGTAAGCGTAGGCAAGCCTGATACAGAGGTACTTTTTACAGTATTTGCAGAAAGGTATTGCGATAAAATTTCAGCCGAAACATAATTTTCAGGAACAAGAATGGTCATCTGCTCAACGACGTTTCTAAGCTCACGCACATTTCCCTTCCAGGGGTGTTTAAGTAAAATGGGTTTAGCATCTTCTTCTAACCGCAGCGCACTTACGCGATTATGCTTTAAGGCAAATTCGTAAGCAAAGTATCTAAACAGTTCAATGATATCCTCGCCCCGTTCTCGCAAGGGGGGAATGTATAAAGGTACAGTATTTAGCCGATAATACAAGTCTTCTCTGAATTGTTTTTTTTCAATGGCTTGTGTAAGGACAACATTTGTAGCAGCTACAATACGTACATTGGTTTTTTGTATCTTACTACTACCTACTCGTATAAATTCTCCGTTTTCTAATACTCTAAGCAGTCTTGCTTGGGTCATGAGGGGCATTTCGCCAATTTCATCTAAGAAAATAGTGCCTCCGTTAGCAGTTTCAAAATAACCTTTACGAGCCTCTACGGCACCTGTAAATGCACCTTTCTCATGCCCAAAAAGTTCGGAATCAATTGTTCCTTCGGGAATAGCCCCACAGTTAACAGCAATAAAGGGATAGTTTTTTCTTGGACTAAGTTGGTGAATAATTTTAGAAAATACTTCCTTACCTGTACCACTTTCTCCTAAGATAAGTACAGAAACATCTGTAGAAGCGACCTGTGCAGCTGTTCTTAAAGCGTGTATCAACCTAGGCGCATTTCCAATAATGTTAAACCGTTTTTTTAGAGCTTCTATATCTACATCCATCACTGACAAAAATACAAATTTAGTTTGTATGTTTTTATGATAAGGGCAAAACTGTATTGTTTTGGAATTCCATTTAAAATTAAACTAACTTTTTGAACTTTTTTACAAGTTTGTTTCTTTAATTTGCACACACAAGTATGAAAACACATGAAATTGAATTCGTCTTTGAAGAGAAACATAAACAGCCTAGAATTATTAAAGCAGTTGAAGGGGAAACTATATTAGAAGCTGCGCTAGATGCAGGAATACATATACAGCATAATTGCGGTGGCGTATGTGCTTGTACTACTTGCCATGTCTATATCCAAGAAGGAATGGAAAACTTATCTGAAATGCAAGAAAAAGAACAAGATCGCATAGATTTGGCAGATAATGTTACTTTGGAGTCTCGTTTAGCTTGTCAATGTCAAGTATTTGGTAGGGTAAAAGTATTAGTTCCCGACCAAAGTGTTTATTTAGGACACTAGTTAAAATTGTACAGTCAAAAATTGATATTTTTGCCTGCATGAAATTATGGCAAAAAGGCTTTGAAATCAGTAAAGAAATTGAGAACTTCACGGTTGGCAAGGACCGTGAAATGGACTTGTACCTTGCCCCACATGATGTGATAGGTTCAATTGCCCATATTACGATGCTGCAAAGCATCGGCTTGCTAACTCAAGATGAACTCTCTACACTAAAAAAAGAACTGATTGCTTTGTACTATGAAATCGAAAAAGGTAATTTTGTGATTGAAGAAGGAGTAGAAGATGTTCATTCACAAGTAGAATTGCACTTAACTCGTAAGTTAGGTGAGGTGGGCAAAAAGATTCATAGTGGGCGATCTCGTAATGACCAAGTACTATTAGATCTAAAACTTTTTATTCGCAAAGAAATTGAAAACACGGTTCATCTTGTCAAGGAATTATTTGATACACTTATTGAGCTAAGTGAGAAACATAAGCATGTTCTTATACCAGGGTATACGCACTATCAAATTGCTATGCCCTCTTCTTTTGGGCTTTGGTTTGGTGGATATGCTGAAAGCTTAGTAGATGACTTAATTACACTGCAAGCCGCTTACCGAGTAGCAAATAAAAATCCGTTAGGTTCTGCGGCAGGATACGGTTCATCTTTTCCGCTCAATCGTACAATGACTACACGGCTGCTGGGTTTTGAACAGCTCAACGTCAATGTAGTTTATGCTCAAATGGGAAGAGGAAAGACAGAACGGATTGTAGCACAAGCTATGGCTAACGTTGCGGCTACCTTAGCTAAACTTGCCCAAGATGTATGCTTGTATATTTCTCAAAATTTCGGCTTTATTACCTTTCCTGACGCACTAACCACAGGTTCAAGTATCATGCCACATAAAAAAAATCCTGATGTTTTTGAACTTGTACGCGCTAAGTGCAACAAAATTATGGCACTCCCCAATGAAATTAGCTTAATTACTGCCAATTTAGCATCAGGATATCACAGAGATTTACAACTTATCAAAGAAAACTTCATTCCTGCTTTTGCTGAACTTAATTCTTGTATTTATATCACTAATTACGCCATCAGTCAAATTATTATTAAGGAAAACATTTTAGAAGACAAACGATATGAACACCTGTTTAGCGTAGAGGTAGTAAATGATTTAGTATTAAAAGGCGTTCCTTTTAGAGAAGCTTACCGTATAGTAGCTGAACAGATTCAAAATGGTACATTTAATCCACCTAAAGAAGTCAAGCACACTCATGAAGGAAGTATCGGCAATTTACAAAATGCTATTATTCAACAGGAGATGCAGAGAGTTTTAGAGAGTTTTCCTTTTGAACAGGTCAATAATGCTATAAATCAACTTTTACAACAATAAAATAATGTGGTATAGGAGCTGGTTTGATAGCCCTTATTATCATCTTTTGTATCAACACCGAGATGTACAGGAAGCAAAACAGTTCATTGATGTTCTAACTGACTTTTTATTATCAGAAGGGCACGTAAAAATAGGGGATTCTTGGTTGGACACAGCTTGCGGTACAGGCAGACATGCAATATACTTAGCTCAAAAGGGCTTCCAAGTTACAGGTATAGACCTATCCCCCAATAACATTGAACAAGCTATAAAACAGAGCAGAAACCTGTCTAATATTCAATTTTTTGTGCAGGACATTCGTCAGCTTTTACCCACTGTATTTGAAGTAGTGAGCAATCTTTTTACCTCATTCGGATATTTTGACAATGATGAAGAGAACGTACAAGTAGTCAAAAACTGGGTCAAGCAAAGTAATAACATCATCATTTTAGATTACTTTAATTCTGAATACGTCATGCAAACACTCATTCCGCATGAAAAAGTGGTAAAAAAAAGCATTACTTTTTACATTACTCGCCGTATAGAAGATAACACAGTAATAAAAACCATCACATTTGCAGACCAAGGTAGAAACTATCTTTTTGAGGAGCGTGTCAAATTGTATTCATCTAAAACTTTAATACACTTTTTTCAACAGGCAGGTGCTTCAATTCTTGCCCAATGGGGAGATTACCAAGCTCATTCGCAAGGTAAAAGATGCATCTTGATAGCCAAAAAGATAAAGAATTAACATAATTTTGCTTTAACTTTATTAAGTAGGAAAATGAAAGCGCAAAGACTTATTCGGATTGTAGTAGGAATTGTAGCAATATTGAGCTTACTGCATCTCATTTTTTGGTTGACGGACACAACCTATATCTACAAGGCACTTATTTTTAACTATGCAGATATTGACGACTATAAAATTTTTCATAATCGTACTATAAAAGCAAAATCACCTGAACCTTTACCTGTTCGTAAGAACAAAAATATATCACCTTCGTTACAAAAGCTTCATGACTCTCTTAAAACAGTTGCCTTTTTGGTAGTTAAAAATGATACCATTGTTTATGAGCAGTATGCAAAGCCTTATCATGAGCATGCTTTATCTAATTCCTTTTCTATGGCTAAAAGCGTAGTTAGTATTTTAGTAGGTATTGCTTACAAAGAAGGTCTAATCAAAAGTTTAGATACACCTGTACATGAGTATTTACCTGAATTCAAAGAAGGGGATAAAGCCAAAATTACCATTCGCCACTGTTTAATGATGGCATCAGGACTTAATTTTCAAGAACGATACAACAGTCCTTTTAATCATACTACTGAATCTTATTACGGTACAGATTTACGCAAATTGGTACGAAAATTAAAAGTCATTCATACGCCTGGTACTGTACATCGCTACAAAGGTTCTGATCCTTTAATTTTATCATTTATTTTGAATAAAGTTACAGGTAAAACCGTTAGCGAATATATGAGCGAAAAATTATGGACCCCTATCCATGCCGTTGATGATGCTTTGTGGAGCTTAGATAAAGAAAACGGCGATGAAAAATCATACTGTTGTATCAATAGCAATGCTCGGGATTTTGCCCGAATTGGACTGCTTTATCTACATAAAGGAAATTGGAAAGGTAAGCAAATTGTAGATACTCAATATGTTGAACAATCGCTAACTCCTTTACCTATACCTGATGAAAAGGGAAACAAAGCCGAATATTACGGCTATATGTGGTGGTTGATGTCATATAAAAACCAGTCTGTATTCTATGCTCGTGGGATATTAGGTCAATTGATTATTGTTATTCCTTCCAAAAACATTGTAATAGTTAGACTAGGAGAAAAAATTGGAAAAAAAGACGGAATTCATCCCATAATCATCAAAAAAATGATTGACGAGGTATTAGAATGGTAAAAATTTGAATATCAACTTTTTATTTGCAAAAGTCAAGCACATTTTTTTTACCTAATAAATATATCATACTTTTGTACCAATAATTCTCTGTATGGAAAAAGCTATTTTCATCTTATCTGTGTTCATTTTTTTTGTTTTGGCAGGATGCAGCAATAAAGAAACCAAACAACGAAGAGAAGTAAGCATAGCCTATGCTAATGCCATGGCGCAGCAGGATTATGAAACGGCTAAAAAATACTGTACAGAAGAAAGCAAAAAAAAAATTGACTATATTAAAGGAGTAGGAATAGAGCAGCAAACTAAGGTTACTCGCTCAAAATACATTTTTGTATCTGAAACCGTTTATGACAATAAGGCTACCATTAAGCTCAAAGATGCTGCAAATCAAAACCAAGAGGTAGAAATTTTCTTAAAAAAGCAAAATGGAAAATGGTTGGTTACCATAGAAAACCAGGAGAATTTTATGAAATAATCATGAAAATAATAACCTATAACATCAATGGCTTACGCGCCGCAATACGCAAAAACATTTTACATTGGATAGAGCAGCAAAACGCCGATATTTTATGTCTACAAGAAACTAAATTACAAGCACATCAAATTCCGAAAGAGCTGCAGTGGCTACGAATCCCCTATCTAACTTATTGGTCGCATGCTCAAAAGCCAGGCTATAGCGGTGTAGCTGTATTTACTCAATTCAAACCTATGGAAGTTATAGAAGGAATAGGCATAAAAGAATTTGACATAGAAGGCAGAACCTTGACACTTGTATATGAAAAATTTTGTGTAGTCTGTGCATATTTTCCGTCAGGTTCAAGCGGTAGGTTATCTTACAAACTTAGACATTTAGAAGCCTTTAAATCTTATATGGAACGACTAAAAAATAAACACGCACATGTCTTAATTTGTGCGGATGTCAACGTTTGTCATAAGCCGATAGATATACATAATCCAAAAGAAAACGAAAATAAATCTGGTTTTTTGCCCGAAGAGCGAGCTTACATTGATGCGTTTATAGACTTGGGATATTTTGATACATTCAGGCAGGTTAATTCTTTACCTCACCAATATACGTGGTGGGACTTACGTACAGGGGCTAAAAAGCAAAATAAAGGCTGGCGAATTGACTATATCTTTGCTACAAATAATCTTAAAAACAAAATACAAAATGCTTTTTTAATCCCCCAAGTGAATTTTTCTGACCACTGTCCAATGGTTTTAGAAATTGAAATTTGAAGCTGATACTCTAAAAAGTTCAAAGCACGTACATTAAATTACAACCTCTTAGTTCGCTGTAATCTAATCTACCTAATACCTCAAAGCTGCCGTTTTCATATACCTTGCCAATGTCCTGAGTTTGGATAAATGGACAAGAATACAAGTTAGCTGCGTCAATGATATTCAAAACCCCTGAGCTCTTTTGACTATTTACTGTGAAAGGATCGTTAATTTCTGTGGTATATATGCGCATCCACGCAGGGGCGTGAAAATGCACACCATCATAGCAATATGCTTGGCTAAGGAGTTCTGTCATTCCGTATTCTGCGTAAATAGTATGAATTTGAAACTGCTGTTTTAAGAATTCATGTAATTCTTGGCGTATCCATTCTTTTTTTCGCCCTTTCATACCCCCTGTTTCCATGACTATTGCTGAAGAGGGCAAAGCAATAGGATATTTCGCTGCAAAATCTAACAAAGCAAAAGACACACCGATTAAAAAAATATTCTCTTCATTTTGAATAGCTTTTTCTATACTGTTTTTCAAACTTTCAAAGTCGTGAATAAAAAAACCACTGTGCTGTGTACCAAACTGTTCTATCAAATACTTCATCATATACACTAATGAAGCATGGGGGCGCTCTAAATATCCAGGTAAAAGACACAAAAACGTGTATTTTTCAGCAGTGAAAAAACTTCTAAAATGTTTAATTATGCTTTGGTGGTAGTATTCAAGGTCAATAACATAATGTTTAGAAGGTATAGATTGTGTAGTAGAGCTACTCTCAAAATGCAAAGTGGGCTTAAATGTAGGAAGGTATATTGCATGCTTTCTAAACAAAGTAATTGGCAAGGTTGGAATTTGAGTATAATCTTGAGGGCTACTGTTGTACTTAATCAGTTGCAGGTAATGAGCATATACAGGATTGTACTTTTTATGAAAGTGAAACAGCTCTATAAAATAGGTATTCCAATCTGTGGAATTTTGCCAAAATGGGCAAGACAGCATACAGCAAAGTTACAATAGCATATCAAGATATCTTTGCAAAGATAACATAGTTTGTTTGTAAGGACTTTACAATTTTGTACGTTGTGTTTGAAGCTACAAAGGTCTAAATATCTTACATTTTCAGCTCAATAAGCCATTTACAGACCTACGAGGGATAATTTTGTAAAGATTAAGTTTTAATTTTAGTTCTTTTGGGCGTGCCCTTGTGGGCGTTTCGCTTGCGCTCATGCCCACAAGGTCGGCGTGCTACGGGCTACGCTGACGCTTCGGTGCTACGCTTCGCTCCGCACCGTGCT
>JANWVW010000133.1 GCA_025056095.1 Bacteroidia bacterium | reverse complement strand
GTAGCCCGTAGCACGCCGACCTTGTGGGCATGAGCGCAAGCGAAACGCCCACAAGGGCACGCCCAAAAAATTAAAATAGTTACAAACTATTTTTTTGTGTAAAAGATTGACTTTTTGATAATCCTACTATCAGTTGTGCGTTGTTTTAGAGAAAACTTGCTTAATCAAAGCTTCGGATAAGCTAGGTACTATTTTATTGGCAAACAGTGTGAATTTATTAAAACTTCCAATAACTACTTCTCTCTGTCTGCGATTGATGGCATCAAAAATTCCCTCGGCTACCTCTAGGGGTGCGCCAATGTCAATCACTTCTGCTTGTTTGCGCCCAATGGCTT
Source organism: Bacteroidia bacterium (assembly GCA_025056095.1). Taxonomy (NCBI): domain Bacteria; kingdom Pseudomonadati; phylum Bacteroidota; class Bacteroidia; species Bacteroidia bacterium. The sequence continues at coordinate 7,270 of JANWVW010000133.1, read as the reverse complement.
CTTCACCTTCAAAATAATTACTGTCTATCGGACTACTAATGACGTTAATGATATCTACCTTTGTGTTTTCTAGCTCTTTTCTCAATGCTTCTGCAAAGCCGTACAAACCGAATTTTGTTGCGGTATACACTGCCATCATGTGCAATGGCAGCTTGGCTGCAATAGAACACATATTGACAATTTGAGCCCCATCCTTATTTTTAACTAAGGTAGGCAACAAAGCACGAGTAAGCAAAATAGTGTTGGTCAAATTAACTTGAATAGTTTTAACAATCTCCTCCGTGCTCTGCTCAATTAAAATTCCCCAGCTGCCAATGCCATTATTGTTGATAAGGATATCTACTTTTCCGAATTTGTCCAAAATTTGTTTAGCAAGTAGTTCTATAGATTGAGGTGTGTCATCATCTGACGCAAAAGGTACGGATTCAGTGGTATATTGTTGGCACTGTACAGTAAGCAGCTCTAACTCTTGTGAGGACCTGGCTACCAAAGCCAATTTTGCTCCACGATTAGCCATTAAGAGAGCGAGTGCATTGCCTAAGTCGTTATCTGCACCCGTGATGAGTACAACTTTATCCTGCAAAACCATGATTACTTTATTTTGACCTCAAAACTACAAAACCTGTTTGATATAAGCAAAAGTTGAGAACTATTTTGCCAAATCCAAAGTTTTTACAGTATATTTGTACCAATATTCAAAATATAAGTTATGTCTGTTAGAAAGTATTTTCAAGATATAAAACTTGGAATAACCACCACACTTGGTGGAATGAGAATGACTATACGACACTTTTTTACTGGAGCAAGGCGCAGACGCATTCCAATGGGAATTGATAATCCTGATTACTTCAAACAACCTGACGGATTAGTAACCATTCACTATCCCAAAGAAAAAGTTCCTGTACCAGATACAGGTAGATACAGACTTCATAACGAAATCGATGACTGCATCGGCTGTAAAGCTTGCGCCAGGGATTGCCCTGTGGACTGCATTACTATTGAAACTATCTCTGCGGTAGAGGATCTAGGCACTACTTCCGATGGTACTAAAAAGAAACTATGGTTAGCCGTATACGATATTGACATGGCTAAGTGCTGCTACTGTGGTTTATGTACTGCTGCTTGCCCCACAGAGTGCTTGACAATGACTAAAGTATATGACTTCGCTGAATACGACCGAGATAACTTATTGTACCACTTCGGCAATCTAACACCTGAACAAGCTGCCCAAAAACGTAAGCAATTAGAAGAGTCTAAAAAGAATAAAAGTGCAGCTAAATCTGAAACCGCTCCTGCAGTAGAAGAGAAAAAAGAAGAAACTACAACTCCACCACCTCAAGGTACCGCAGGTAGAAAAAAACCTATTATGAAACGATAAGAAACCTTTATATCAAATAACAAAGCCTTTTTCATATATGAAAAAGGCTTATTTTTTTGCTTGCTGGTGGGTTCTCAGGGGCTCGAACCCTGGACCTACGGATTATGAGTCCGTTGCTCTAACCGACTGAGCTAAGAACCCATGCTTACAGAGGGACTGCAAAATTAGATAAAGTTTACATACAATGCAAGTTTTTTATTCGTTTATTCAATTTTTGAAGAGCGTAAGTGTGTGTATCATAAGGGCAAAACCTGTCAGCATTTAGACAAATGAACCTAAAACAACGTATCACAATTAAAGCCCTCTTGTTTTTAGCAAGAGGGCTGGGGAGCGGAGAAGGAGGGATTCGAACCCCCGGTGGGTGTTACCCACGACGGTTTTCAAGACCGCTGCAATAAACCACTCTGCCACTTCTCCTCATCCTTATGATAGATGATGCAAAATTAAAAATGTTCCAAAAAATAAGCAATACCTGCGTATAATTTTTTGTTTTGCATTTGAGCCTTTACTTTGATTATCAGCCTGCTACTTAGTAGCTTGAATTTCTAGTTTTACGTTAACATCATTACTTAGCATTAAGCTCTTACCCCCTACATTATAGTCTAGCCTGTTTAATGAAAAAGAGGAGCTAAAACGCGCCTTGTTATCTTGATTGGGTGTAAAGTAAAAAGGTATCAATATTTCCTTTTTGACATTTTTCATTGTCAGCGTTCCGCGGGCAATGTAATAGTTTTGATGCTTGAATATTTGTGCAGATTTAAAAGTAATTTGAGGATATTTTGCCACATAAAAGTATTCTTCATCGCGTAGATGTCTATCTCTTGCACTAATATCTGTGTCAATTGAATTGGCGTACACGATACCTTCTATTTCGCTTTGGTCTAAGTGATCAGGATCAAACTTGATATGAGCTACAAAATTTTTGAACTTGCCTTCTACCGAAACACCCATGTTCTTTATTGTGAACTTAATTTCAGATGTAGGTTCAACTTTCCAAATGGTTTGAGCAAAGACGGTTGTTTTGAATAAAAGTAAAAAAATTAAGCTGAACCTCAAATTAGCCGTGTGTAAAGCTGTTTTTTTCAGCCATTCAGAAAGTAAGTTGAGTATTATCCAACTTTTTATTTGCATAAACAGGTTCAACCTCAAAGGTATCATGATACGCATGTAATTTAGCTCCTTGTAAATTATCAGAATGATAAAACAAAACGATTAGTTCCTCATTTGCTATTTGTTGTGCGTATTTTATTCTATCCTGCATAGCTTTTTTACCGTCATAATCGTACTTAGCTACAAATTTTCGGTTCACTTGTCCTGCGCTGGGCAATACATCTCCCCCATAAAAATAAACTGCATTTTGACTTTCTACCCAAAAAACTTGATGATATTGTGTATGTCCGCCTGAAACTTCAAAATGAATATACGGACTGATATGTCCTTTTTTTTCAGAAAGCAGGTGTAATTGTCCTGTTTTGTATAGTTGTTCTAAGCGCTGTCTGTGGTATGATTTACTTTCTTGGGCTATGGCATTATAGTATTCGCCTGCCTGCACAAAGTATTCTGCGTTTGGAAATAGTACTTCGCCTTCTGCGGAGATACTACCATCAGCATGATCAAAGTGTAGGTGGCTAAGTAACACTTTGCGTACCTCTTTGTAAGATAAACCTGACTTAGCTAAATTTTGGTGAATATGATACTCTGTGCCTTGCAAATATCCTAATCCTGTATCTAACAGTACCCATTCGTGGTGTGCATACACAAGGAAGGGCTGTATGTGCACTAACAAAGTCCCTTTTCTTTCTTCCAAGCGGTCTTTCTCTTTATTAAAAGGAACAAATTTTTTATCCAGTCCTACCGTGTAAATTCCCTCTGATAGCGATAAAAACATGATGGCAAAAGTATAAAAATTAAGCGCATTATTTTTTACAAGTTGTTTAAGTCTGCCGCTGTGGGGTAGGAACTACAAATTATGTACTCAAAACTCTCGCGTAGTTTAGAAAAAACTATCCTTGCAATAAGGTGCTGGCAGAACTCACAGGACTACACGGCGGAGGATCTCACTAATGCATCAAGTGAATCTCACCTATCAAAAAAATTTTTCCAACAATGTTAAAGTTAGTAGATTTGGAACTTATATGGTTATTGTTCTTTTAGCTTTACTGCCTGTGATAATCATAAACACTTTCATTTATGTAAAGGACAAACGTGATAAAGAGCCTATCAAAAACTTGGCAATAACTTTCTTTTTAGGGGGATTGAGCACAATTTTCATATTCATACAAGATATTCTTCAAGAAGTTGAGCTCATTGGAAGCTGGCAAAACAGTGATGATATAAAAAGCATATTTTTACACGCTTTTGTGGAAGTAGCTTTGGTAGAGGAATCAAGTAAATATGTTATGTTGCGGGGATATTCATATAGGTTAAAAGCTTTCAACGAACCTTTTGATGGAATAGTATATTCTATGATGGTTTCTATGGGCTTTGCAGGAATTGAAAATATTCTTTACTCAATGGAGGGCATTCATGTAACTATTGTACGTGCTTTTACTGCTGTACCTGCGCATGCTACATTTGCAGTAGCTATGGGCTACTACGTTGGATTAGCCAAATTTAATCCTGGAAAAAGTGCATTCTACCAACTTATTGGAGTAGCTTTAGCAGTTATCTTTCATGGTTTTTATGATTTCTTTTTATTATCTAACCACAAAATTGGTATGGCTGTAGGAGCAATTTTTACTCTGATAGTAGGTGTTGTACTAAGCCTCAAAGCTATCAAAGCACATAGAGCTATCAAGAACCAATATATTCAAGATGCTGATGTTTTTTGATTTGTTAAATAGAACATTTTTCCAACGGTTGATAAACTTTTTTAATTGCTTTTAGCTTTTTAATTTTACGCACTAATTTAAGTATGAATACAACTGTTCATTATACAGAGGAGTTTGAGCATCGCCATATAGGTAGTCAAGGTCAATCTTTGCAAGCCATGCTCAAAGAAATGAATGTTAGCAGTATAGATGAATTGATAGAACAAACTATTCCTGAATCTATTCGCTTAAAAAAAACTCTCAATTTGCCTGAACCTTTAACAGAATATCAGTACTTGCAGCATATCAAAAAAATTGCTCAAAAAAACAAAGTATTTAAGTCCTATATTGGTTTGGGATATTACAACACTATTACACCTTCAGTCATTTTGAGAAATATGTTTGAAAATCCAGGGTGGTACACTGCATACACGCCCTATCAAGCTGAAATTGCCCAAGGTAGATTAGAAGCACTTTTGAATTTTCAAACTATGGTCTGCGACCTAACTGCTATGTCCATTGCAAATGCTTCTTTATTAGATGAAGCTACCGCAGCTGCCGAAGCTATGCTCATGCTACACAATGAACAACAAAAAAACCTTCCTAATGCACACACGCTTTTAGTTTCTGACAAAGTATTCCCACAAACGATTGATGTTTTATACACTCGTGCAAATCCCGTCGGTATTACTGTAAAAGTTGTAGATATTGAAAAAGAAACAGACTACACGAATGTATTTGCCATTCTACTACAATATCCTGATAGAACAGGCGAAGTAAAAGATTACACGGAATTAGTTCAAAAAGCTAAACAAAACAAAGTAAAAATTATTGTAGCATCCGACTTACTAGCTTTGACCTTACTTACTCCTCCTGGTGAATGGGGCGCGGATGTAGTAGTAGGCAACTCTCAACGCTTTGGTGTACCTTTGGGCTACGGTGGTCCTCATGCAGCTTTTTTCGCTACTCATGAAGAATATAAACGTTCTATTCCAGGTAGAATCATCGGCGTAACTATTGATGCACAGGGCAGTCCTGCTTTGCGCATGGCACTACAAACCCGCGAACAACATATCAAAAGAGAAAAAGCAACTTCCAACATTTGTACAGCGCAGGCACTACTGGCTAACATGGCAAGCTTTTATGCGGTTTATCATGGACCAAAAGGTTTGAAAAACATTGCTACTCGCATACATGCTTATACCCAAGCTCTAGCTCAGCTATTGTCCGAAACAGGTTGCAGAGTTCGCACTACGTACTATTTTGATACACTCAACATTGACCACGTAGATGTAAGCACGGTCAAATCTATTGCCGAAGCAAATGAAATTAACTTCTGGTATAACTCTGATGGCTCTATCAATTTAAGTTTAGATGAAACTACTCAAATTGAGGATGTGCTACAAATTGCTAACATATTTGCCCAAGCCCAAAACCGTCCAACCTTTACCATCCAAAAACTTAAAGACACTATACATTCGATGGATAAACTACAAGTCCCTGATAAGTGCATCCGAAAAAGTGAGTATCTAACTCACCCTGTATTTAACAGCTACCATACAGAACACGAAATGCTACGATACATGAAACGCTTAGAAAACAAAGACTTAGCCATGAACACTTCAATGATTACTCTCGGTTCATGCACGATGAAGTTAAATGCCACCACAGAAATGATACCCGTTTCTTGGGCAGAATTCAATCAAATCCATCCTTTTGTACCCATAGAACAAGCTCAAGGCTATCAACAGATTATTCAAGAGCTAGAGCAGATGCTATGCGAAATTACAGGTTTTGCAGCAACCTCACTACAACCCAATTCAGGCGCCCAAGGTGAATACACAGGCTTACAAGTCATACGCGCTTATCACATTAGCAGAGGGGAAGGACACAGAAATGTAGTTCTTATTCCTTCTTCTGCGCACGGCACAAACCCTGCATCTGCGGCTATGTTAAACATGCAAATCGTAGTAGTTAAATGCGACGAAAAAGGTAACATTGACGTAGCAGACTTAAAAGCCAAAGCCGAACAACATAAAGATAAATTAGCCGCATTGATGGTTACATATCCTTCTACTCATGGCGTTTTTGAAGAATCTATACAAGAAATTTGCGATATAATTCATCAATACGGCGGACAAGTATACATGGATGGCGCGAATATGAACGCACAAGTAGGTTTGACTTCTCCTGCTACTATTGGGGCAGATGTATGTCATCTAAACTTACACAAAACTTTTGCTATTCCACACGGCGGTGGAGGTCCAGGTATGGGACCTATTTGTGTAGCCGCTCACTTGGCAGACTTTTTACCTAGACACTGTTTAATCCCCACAGGAGGTAAAAGAGGAATTTCTGCCGTATCTGCGGCACCGTGGGGAAGTGCAAGCATACTGCTTATTTCTTATGGTTATATTCGTATGCTCGGCGCAAAGGGGCTAACCAATGCTACTAAAATGGCTATTGTTAACGCAAACTATATTAAAGCTCGTTTAGAAAAGCACTATTCTATTCTTTATTCAGGCAAAAATGGGCGTTGCGCACACGAAATGATTGTAGATTTAAGAGAGTTCAAAAAATATGGTATTGAAGCTTTAGATGTAGCCAAACGTTTGATGGACTACGGCTTTCATGCCCCAACGATGTCTTTTCCTGTACCAGGCACAATTATGATTGAACCCACAGAGAGCGAGTCCAAAGAGGAACTAGACCGTTTTTGTGATGCACTGATACAAATTCGCCAAGAAATAAGAGAAATAGAGTTAGGCATAGCAGACCCACAAGATAACGTACTCAAAAATGCTCCGCATACACTTTCAATGGTTGTGGCGGATGAATGGACACATAAATACTCTCGAGAAAAAGCAGCCTTTCCGTTACCGTATGTTCGTAAAAATAAGTTTTGGGCAAGTGTAGCCCGCGTAAATGACTTATATGGCGATAGGAATTTAGTATGCACTTGTCCGCCTATTGAAAGCTACCAAAACGCAGAAGTATGATGTATTAAATTTGATTTTTTGGGCGTGCCCCTTGCTGACGCAAGGGTCGGGGCATTCCGCACTGCGCTTCGCTTCGGTACTTC
>JANWVW010000132.1 GCA_025056095.1 Bacteroidia bacterium | reverse complement strand
ACCGAAGCGTTAGCGTAGCCCGTAGCACGCCGACCTTGTGGGCAAAAGCCCACAAGGGCACGCCCAAAAAAATAAAACTATACTTAAAGCAGGATTAGAGTTAGGATTACAGTCCTTTTGTAAAAAATAGATTAAATCTCTACCTTTGCATATTATTTCTTTGCTGCGTATGGGACGTATCTTTGAAAAACGAAAGTACAAGATGTTTGCCCGATACGATAGAATGGCAAAGGCTTTCACTCGTGCAGGAAAAGAAATTGCAATTGCGGTCAGATTAGGAGGACCTAACCCGGAATACAATCCTCGCCTACGCATGGCTATACAAAACGCAAAAGCTGTAAACATGCCCAAAGATAGGATTGAAGCAGCTATCAAACGTGCTGCTGCCAAAGAAGAAGCAGATTTAGAAGAAGTTACTTATGAAGCTTATGCTCCTCATGGCGTAGCTCTTGTCATAGAAGCAGCTACGAATAATCCCACTCGGACCGTAGCCAATATTCGCAGCTATCTCAATAGAGCAGGAGGAAGTTTAACTAAAACAGGTTCATTAGACTTCATTTTTGATAGAAAAGGTGTATTCAAACTTCAAAATAACAATCTTGACCTTGAAACCTTAGAATTAGAGCTAATTGATTTTGGTTTAGAAGAGCTAGGGCACGACGAAGAAGGAAACATTATTATTTACTCTGCTTTTACTGACTTTGCTAACATGCAAAAAGCCCTTGAAGACCGAAAAATAGAAGTGATAAGTGCAGAAATACAAAGAATACCAAATACTTTCGTAGAGCTACCTGAAGCCCAAGAGAATGAAGTATTAGAGTTGATTGAAAAATTGGAATCTGACGACGATGTTCAAAATGTATATCATAACTTGAAATAGAAGAATTGCATGTCTGAACAAAAACTCAAAATTGGAGTTGTAGGCGCAGGACACTTGGGCAAAATCCATATCAATTGTATTAAACAAATTCCAAGCTACGAATTAGTAGGGTTTTACGATATTGATGAAAATACTGCCCAAGAGGTTTCTAAAAAGTTAAACGTACCGCACTTTGACACACTTGAAGCTTTAATTGCAAACATAGACGTTTTAGATGTAGTTGTGCCTACCTTGTACCATTATGCGTGCGCAGTGCAAGCTATACAAGCTCAAAAGCATGTTTTTATTGAAAAACCTTTTACCACTACTTTACAGGAAGCACAAAGCTTAATAGAGTTAGCGCTTGCATACAAGGTAAAGATTCAAGTAGGACACGTAGAGCGTTTTAATCCCGCTTTTTTAGCTGTTCAATCTTTGGCGCCGCAACCTCTATTTATAGAAAGTCATCGTTTAGCGCAGTTTAATCCCAGAGGCACGGATGTTTCTGTGGTATTAGATTTAATGATTCACGATATTGACGTGATACAGAGCATGATTCCATCCAAAGTAATCAAGGTAGATGCTAGCGGTGTAGCCGTAGTCAGCGAAACTCCTGATATTGTAAATGCTCGTATTACTTTTGAAAATGGGGCTGTGGCAAACGTAACGGCATCTCGGATTAGTCTTAAAAATATGCGAAAGATGCGCTTATTTCAGCAAGATGCATACATTACTATGGATTTTTTAGAAAAAAAAGCGGAAATATTCCAACTCAAAAATATGAGTGCTCCTGATGCTCGCATAAAGCTCAAACAAGCGCTTGAAAAAGGCGAAATGCCCGAGAACTTACATTATGAAACCTTGCCTACTCCACCTGTCAACGCTATTAAAATGGAATTAGAAACGTTTTACGAAGCGATTATCCAAGATACTAAACCTGTGGTAGACATGTACGATGGCTACCGTGCTTTGGAAACTGCTTTTATGGTCATTGACAATATAAATAAGCATTTGAGTTCAATTAAGGTATAAGTGAGCAAAGGGTAGCAGGCATTTGTAAAAAAATTTGCATGTCAAACTTACAAGCTAAAATAAAATTTTGACCTGAAAATGAGATAAAACACGCTCCTTGTTTATCACAATCCATTTGTTTATATTTGTAACAATGAAAGCAAAAGTTTTGGCTTTTTTGGTAGTATTTACCTCTGCCATACTTTTTGCGCAAAATGATAACTGGCTTATTGAGGGGGGCGTACATGCTACGGTTCTATCTTTCAGACCTAAACCTGATAAAGTAAAAGGTTTTCTTTATCAACGTATAGATACGTTACTATGGGGGGTAGGTGCTAACCTTGCTTATTCAATATGGAATGATGAGCAAAGTGCTTCTTTTACGATACAAGCTTCGCCTAAAATAGGTTTTTCTACTCAAAGATATAGTAACCTCAAGTCTATTGCTACGACTTTATATGCGCAAATGCGTTGGGGTGGAGGAAGCGTAGATAGAAGCCCGTATCCTTTGGGTATAGGTGCAGGTATAGGTGCGGGGGCTTGGTATTACACTATAAATCCAAAAGACGCATATAATTATGGGATTAGTCCGCTATTAAATGTAGAACTGATTATCAATTTAGATGAATTTCCGGTTGTGTTGAAGTATGAACAAAGTATAAACGGTGCTTCGGCAAATTCAAAATACTACGCACTTTCTATCACAGGTAGATGGCGAAATATTTTCAGGAAATAAATAGTTTGAAACTAAAATAGTTTTTGCATTTGTTATGGTAATGTTATACCTTTGCATGTATGTCTTTGCGCAGGTTTGAGCTAAATACTCCTTTTAGATACGGTCATTTTGTGCAAAAAAATGAAAAAGGCAGGCGTTTAGTCATTCCTGATATACATGGCTGCAAAAAGACATTTGAAGAACTACTTAAAAAAATCAATCTAACCAAAGATGACCAGCTATTTTTATTAGGGGACTACGTGAATAAAGGTCCCGATAGCTTGGGAGTAATAGACAAAATTATAGAGCTGATTGAGGAAGGGTATAATATTTTTCCGTTAAGAGGTAACCATGAGCAAATTTGGTTAGAAAAAATGAATAATCATCCTAAAATTACTCAAAAACAAAAAAATTTTTTGCGAATTTTGCCCTTATTTTATGAGTTAGACCGCTTTTATTTGGTACATGGAGGTTTTGATATACGCCGTAGTAATCCCTTTTTGGACATTAAAAGTATGCTAACTGCAAGGTATATGCAGTACGATGCCCGTACATTTCAAAATAAAATTATTATTCATGGGCATACTACTATGTCTTTACCTATTATACAAGCACAATTACAAGAAAAACGCTCTGTGATTAGCTTAGATAACGGTTGTGTGTACAGAGATAGTTTGTATGAAGGCAATTTAGTATGTCTGAATTTAGATACTTTTGAGCTTGCCATTCAAAGAAACGTAGAAAACACTAGATAGAGCCTATTGCAGCTTTATTAAGTCTCTGTCCTTGTACTGCAAAATAAACAAGTGTTGGTTGTCGTGTTTTTCGTTATAGTTGAATATGGTTTGGACACCTGTGTAAAAAGCTTGTTCAAAAAAAGTATTAGTAGGTTGCTCTTTTACGTGATTTTTACAGGTATGTAATACTAAGTTCATTATGTCAAATCCTCTGTAAGCTGCATCGTCAGGTTCTGCAAATAAAAATTCACGGTATTTTTGTCTAAATTCTACTGCGCTTTGAGAATATAAATCTAAATAAGTATCGCTGGTAAAAGTAACTTTAAATCGTTCTAACATATCTCCTGAAAACGTTTCAAATTTTCGGCAATCAGAGTAGCTATACACGTTTGTAATTATGCTGTTTTCATTCAAGGCACTAACTACTGTGTTGAATAAAGTTATTTCATCAGAGCATAAATACACGCCATTTGCTTTACCTTCGCGTATGGCTTTGACTAATTCATAAGCCACATTATTATCAGAGCTTATTAGCGTAGCTTTTGCTTTATGCTTTTGCATTTTTTCAGCAAAAGCAGTGGCCATCATTTTCATTTCAGGATTGTTATATTCATATACTACAGCTATATGATTATCTGAAGTATTTTTAAGAATGTAAGCAGCCATTCTTTCGCCGTGTGTATGCGCAGAAGCATTATACAAAAAGGTAGTAGCATATTTTTCGCATAAAACTGGATTGTAAGTCAAAGGCGAAAGGTAAATGGCTCCTATTTTTTCAGCATACCTAGCAGTAATTTCATTAGTAATATTGAAGTAAGGACCTATCAAAAAATCTGACTGTGCTAAATATTCATCTTGTTCAAACAAGGCTTTTAACTTAACCGTATCCTTAGGTATATCTATCAAATTGAGAAACACGTTGCTTTGAGGATATTTTTCTTTATAGTTTTGGTAGGCAAGATATACGCCATACCAAAAATGGCGTGCATAGGCGTTGGTTTTGCTTGGGTTTTCTTCACTAAGTTGAACAGGTAATAAAACTGAAATTAGTAGTTTTCCATCGTTAGGTTTTTCAATAGTAACACGGTTGCTCGTATAAGTGTTATTTTTTTGTTTATACTTTTCCATTTCTGCTAAAAACTTCTTACATTCTTGCACAATTTTGGACTTTTGCTCTTCTTCATTAAGTTTAGCAAGGCGCTGTTTAATCTTATCCCAATTTTGCTCTTTGACTTCCTGGGATAAAAGCATCTCTAATACCTTTGTACGCAAAAAACTTGCTTTTTCTACACTAAAAGTTTTATAGTAATCCTCCCAAAAATTGTAATCTCCTTTTTCTTTTAAAAAATGTAAAAAAGCATTTTCAGCGGATGCCATAATGTACGGCGATTGAAATGAATAAATTGTAGCCAAAGCATCTAGTCCTTTTCTCAATTCACCCATTTCAATGTAGCATATAGCTTTGTGATAATTTGCTTCTTGGTGATATTTACCAAAAGGTTCCATCGAAAGTACTTTTTCAAAATTACGGATGGCGTTTTCATATTGCCCTAATCGATAAAAACACAATCCCATGTATAGGTACGAAACAATGCTATAATTATGTTGAGGGGTGCGATTAGCAGACTTACTGAACTCTTCTAAAGCTTCTTTGTATTTTCTAGCTCCGTAAAAATCTTTTCCTTTTTCAAAAGCATGGTGTGATTTTTTATGATACGGCAACGTTTGACTATGAATCAAAAAACTAAAAAAAATACTACACAGTATAAATACATTTTTCATTCAGGTGCAAAATTAAAATTTTGGTAGTAATTTTTTTGCATCCTGTACAAGACGTTTTAGGCTTATAAGTGCGAATTAAAAGCAAGCTTAATTTACTTTCGTGTTTTTTTATCTTTATCTTTTCTGCCTATTAACGAAAAATGTACATATCTCTTGGGGTTAGCTTTAAGGTCAATAAGTAGGCTATCTAAGTCTCGCGCAGAATGAGATAAATTTTCATATAACTGTTTGTCGTTAAGCAACTTACCAACTGTACCTTGTTCGCTGTTTATTTTTTCTAAAGTTTTTTGGGAGAGCAGGAGGTTAGTGTTAATTTTAGATAGTGTAGTTTTAAGAGTATCTGTAGCTATGGCGGTATTAGCCATAATTTTGGTTATATTTTGATTATTTTGTTCCAAATTAGTTATACTGCTTTCAATTTTTTTGAGAATACCTTGTAACTGCTCTTTGGAAGTAGCATCATTTATTTTTTGAGTAGCGGCGTTAAGTGAAGCTGTAGTTTGTTTCAGGTTCTGTAAAATGTCTTCGATACGAGCTTGGTTTTGATGGTCTAATACTCTATTTAGTTTGCTTACAAGCGTATCAATACTTGTAATAGTGTGTTCTAGTTTTTGGCTTAGTGGCTCAAAAGTATTAGAAAGTCTTTTCATTATATCTTCTTGAACTACGCCTGTAAGTTCTTCTCCCGATTGTGCTAAATTTTTATCTTGGGAAGGTACAATCACTAGCTTGGATGCACCAAAGAAAGCATCCCCTTGAATACTTACCTTGCTGCCTTTGGGAACAGGGACATCGTCATCTACCTCAAAATCTACACGAATTTTATACTCTGGAGTAACAGAAATACGATTAACTCTACCTACTACCATGCCGTTCCATAAAACTTTTGTACCTTGTTGAATACCTCCAACTTTGTCAAACAATGCATAAAACTTATGTGTATGAGAAAAAGTGTGCCCTTTCAAGTAATTGACCGTAGCAAAAAGCAACGCTAAGGTGAGGGCAGCCAAAACACCTGCCTTGACTTCAGTACTTATTTTCACGTAGTAAAAATACACACACGCAACTAATATTTCCAAATTGTTGTACAGAATGTAAATAAAGACTTATTTTGTGGAAATATGGATTTATCCTCACTCTTTGAAGTGGAACTGCTAAAACAAATAGAAAAAGTAGGCATACGCAAGTCTGTCAAAGCGGATACGGTGCTATTGGATATACACCAACCTATAAAATATATTCCAATTGTTCTTTCTGGCAGTATCAAGGTATTCAGTGTGGATAATAATGGGCGAGAGCTGCTACTGTACTATGTGCATCCAGGTGAGTCCTGTGCTATGACATTTACTTGCTGTATGCAGCAAAAAAATAGTGAAATTAAAGCGGTTGTAGAAGAAGACGCAGATTTGATTCTTCTACCTATAACCGTTATGGATGAGTGGATTTTCAAGTATTCTACCTGGAAAAGTTTTATCATGCAAACTATGTACAATCGTTTTACAGAGTTGCTCAAAAGTCTTCATCTTGTTGCGTTTGAAAAGTTAGATGAGCGGCTTATACGGTATTTGATTGAAAAGTCAAAGTTAGTAGGTTCTACGGTTTTAGATATCTCTCACCAGCAAATTGCTGATGAATTAGCTACCTCCCGAGTGGTAATTTCTAGATTGCTAAAAAAATTAGAAAATGAAAATAAACTTATTTTGTACAGGAATCAAATCAAGTTGCTAAGAGGCATATTTGCTTCTTAGAAGTGGCATTTTGAACCGTAAAAAAACCTTGTAGTCGGAATATATTTTTGGAAGATAGTTTTATTTTGAGCGCGCCCCTTGCTGACGCAAGGGCAAGGACATTCCCTATCCAGCCCGCAGTACACTGACTTTGTAGACATTAGCGCAAGCGAAACGGGAACAAAGATACACTCAACAAAACTAAAACTTTTACGTAGTAAGTATAATAAAAAATTTTTGTGAGCTGTTGGTTTTTTCGTATTACTGCAAGATAAACAAAAAGTAATCTTTATGAAAAAAGTATTATCTGTTATTTTATTGTTGCTTAGTGCTTGTCTTGTTTATTCTCAAGGGACAGCACTTGCTTTATTGCTTTCAAAACAACTTTAATAAGCAGTCAGGTAGCGGACCTATTTTGATTCAAGCTCCTGCGGGAGGATACTTTACAAGCAGTAAAGTAGCACGCAAGTTTATTTTTATTCTACAAACACAGAAACAAGTTTTGCTACCTGGAGTGTAATAGACATGTCAGGTAAAGTGATAAAAAGTGGTACGTTATCCAATCAAAACAGTGTTGATATCAAATTAGACGAGCTATCTCCTTCTATGTATATTTTTAGACTACAAACAACAAAAGGGGAGCAATATACGGAAAAGCTAATAATAACCGAATAACAAAAAATTTAGATTGATAGATAATTTTTTTGGGCGTGCCCTTGTGGGCGTTTCGCTTGCGCTCATGCCCACAAGGTCGGCGTGCTACGGGCTACGCTAACGCTTCGGTGCTTCGCTGCGCTTCGCACCGTGCGGTCCCCCGCCCACCCCCAGCCACCACCCAAGGATGTAAG
>JANWVW010000131.1 GCA_025056095.1 Bacteroidia bacterium | reverse complement strand
AGCGCAGCGAAGTACCGAAGCGAAGCGTAGTGCGGAATGCCCCGACCCTTGCGTCAGCAAGGGGCACGCCCAAAAAAGAAACTCACTTAATCAAACTATTTTTATGCATGTGATAAAACACTTTTGTTATATTGATATAGCTGATAGTATTTACCTTTTCGTTGGAGTAAATCCTCATGTGTGCCTTGCTCAATAATCTTTCCTTTTTCTAATACAAGAATTTGATGCGCATGCTGAATAGTACTCAATCGGTGAGCTATGATTATACAAGTTCTGTTCTGCATCATTTTTTGAATAGCAGACTGAATGAGTGTTTCTGCTTCTGTATCAATAGATGCAGTGGCTTCGTCTAAAATTAAAATTTCAGGGTTTCTTACCATAGCCCGAGCAAAAGCAATAAGCTGCCTTTGCCCTACGGAGAGTGCTGCACCTCTTTCCTTTACATTGTAGTAATATCCATCAGGTAAAGACATGATAAAATCATGAATACCAATGCTTTTTGCAGTGGCTATCACTTGTTCTAGGCTTATACTTGGGTCATACAAACGAATGTTCTCAAAAATGCTGTCAGAGTACAAAAATACGTCCTGTAAAACAATAGCCATTTTCTTTCTCAAACTGTGGAGCTCATATTCTTGTATAGGTACTTTGTCAATCAGAATAGCACCTTTTTGAACATCATAAAAACGATTAAGCAAGTTAATAATAGAGCTTTTTCCTGCCCCTGTTGAACCTACTAGGGCTATTGTTTGTCCTTTTTCAAGCTTAAAATTGATATCTTTAAGTATCCAATCTTCATTTTTGTAGGCAAACCACACTGCTTTGAACTCTATATCTTTCTGCAAACCTTGAAAGCTAATTTTTCCTGTGTTTTGAGTAGTTTCATTGGTATGCATGAGGTCAAGAAAACGCTGCCCGCTAACTACTCCCATTTGAAGAGTATTGAATCTGTCTGCCAAATTACGAATAGGTTGAAAAAGCTGGCCAATGTACATTACAAAAGCTAATATCAATCCAAAAGTAAATTTTTCTTGCAAAATTCCATTTGAGCCATATCCAATAATTAAACCTATGGCAATTGCAGAAATAATTTCTACTATCGGAAAGAATACCGAATAATAAAACACAGACTTGATATGGGCATCTCTATGTTTTGCGTTAATTTGGTTAAAACGTTGGTACTCCTGTTTTTCTCTGTTAAATATCTGCACTACATACATACCTGTAATATGCTCCTGCAAAAAAGTGTTGAGTCTTGCTACCTGTGTGCGCACTTCTTGAAAGCTTTTCTTTGTTCCTTCTTTGAAAAACCAAGCCGCCAACAACAAAAAGGGCATCACACTCATGGCTACCAAGGTCAGTTCCCAACTACTATACAACATAATGCTAAAAATAACCGTTAGTTTGAGTAGGTCTGATATTATCATCAATAAACCTGCTTCAAAAACGTCAGCAATAGTTTCTAAATCACTGATGACACGAGTAATAAGAGTACCCACAGGAGTATTATCAAAATACCTTACATTCAAGTATGTAAGATGTTGAAATAAATCTTTTCGCATATCTCTGATAACATTTTGCCCCAGCATATTACTGTAATATGCATAGGTGTATTGCAAAATGGCTTGTAGAACTATTATGCCCAAAATAGCTATCATGTAATAAGTGAGCGTTTCTAGATCGCCTTCTAAAATGGGTTTATCTACTGCCTGTTGAAAAAGTACAGGTATAGTAGGAGATAATAAAGCCAAAATAATAGTTAAAAACGAAACGCCAAGAAGAGTTTTTCTATACGGTTTGACATACCGCAGCAACTGCTTAAGAACGAGAAGGTCTTTGTGATTCTTCATACTGCATGACATTCTTTTTGAATGCACTTTCAAAAGCGCAATCAAAAAACAAAAATACAGATGAAGTAATTCATGTAGATTTTGTTTTTGTTGTCAGATAACTGCTTTATTGAAAAATATATTATACTTGTAAAATGAACAAAGAAAGCTTGTTGTACGCTGATGAACCGCAATATTTGTGGAACGTTTTAGAAGGTCAACCTATATCTAATAATCTTTTTTTGCCTTTTCATCAAATTAAATGCTGCGAAATTTCTGGTGAATTTTCTGTATTAGATAATTTGCCTAAGGGCAGAATTTGGTACCATTTTAATAAAGAAGTTTTTTTAGATACTTTTCAAAACAACGCATACCACGATATTTTTTTTGATAAAATACAGAAAAGCGGTTTTTCTGTTAGTTTGCTTACTACTTCCAAAGGAATAATGAAGTATGTATATGAACTGCAAAATATCCGTAATGTAGAAGTGGGTGTATATTTTTCTTCTGATATGGCTCGAGATAATGTTTTTAGCCAAAAATTAGACACTCTGCGGCGATTGTATTATTCAGAAATTTATACTATTGCTTACATTGATGTACAAGGTAAAATTTCAGATATTTTGAATTTAGCCGAGTTAGTATGCAGTTTGTGTCATACCGCATACCTATACGGTACAAATATAGAATTAGTTCAATCTGTTGAAAAGACCTTTCAGGAGCATAACAAAACAGTTTTTATATTCGCTGAATAATTCTCCTGTGCATACTATGCGCCCACGCTCCCTTATTGGAATGACCATCATAGTATTAGTAATAGCTTGCCAAGCCTCTGCGGAAAAAAAAGCACGGCAAAAACGCATAGATGAATCTTTGAAACAAATCCGAATACGAGAAAGTCTTAAACAAGTACAAGAAGAGCAGATTAGACATTTTAATACGCCCCAGCAATTGGAAGTTACTATCCAAAACAAGCTCAAAACAGGAATTTATTTTTTAAGATTTCTACACAAAGTACCTGAATTACAAAAAAGACTCACTCAAAGTGAAGATTCTTACACTTTGTTTATTCCTTCGGATAGTGCTTTTACACTATTTTTACAAAAATATCAATTAGACACAACCAACGCGAAGTATATACAAAAGGTTTTAGAGAATCACATTGTGCCTGCACACCTTTCTTTGCTAGATTTAATGAGTAGCAGCCAAGTGGTAGCGTTATCTCAAAAAAAATTGCCTATTGAGATTAAAAATAAAAAAATATACATCAACAACGCCTGCATATTAAATTCTGATATTCCTTACCATTCAGGAATTTTACATAGTATAGACCAAGTTTTGTATTAAATACCAATAATTCAAAGGTTTTTGGCTTGAACTTGTAAGTTTATCTATTTTTGTACAGTGATTTACTTTGCTTCTGACTTACATCTGGGCGTACCAAACTATGAAAGTAGCAAACAAAGAGAAAAGCACTTTGTTCGTTGGTTAGACGAAAAAATGTTTTCGGCTACGGAGTTTTATTTAGTGGGAGATATTTTTGACTTTTGGTTTGAATATAAGAAGGTAGTACCTAAGGGCTACCTGCACTTATTAGGTAAATTAGCCCAAATACGCGAAAAGGGAATTCCTATAACCATTATCAAAGGCAACCATGACCTGTGGTATAAAGATTATTTCATGAAAGAATTAAGCATTTCTGTGTATCATCATCCAATTACAAGGGAGTTTAGCGGAAAAAAGTTTTATATTGCTCACGGCGATGGATTAGGTCCTGGCGATAAAGGATACAAGTTTATCAAGAAGTGCTTTCAAAACAGGCTATTACAATGGTGCTTTGGCATGATACACCCCGATTGGGGGATTAGCTTGGCTAATTTTTTATCAGCAAGTAGTAGACATGCGAATGCCCAAAAAGATAAAGTGGATTATGGCGAAAAAGAAGTACTTATCCAGTATTCTAATCAAATTTTAGAAATAGAGCATTTTGATTATTTTATCTACGGACATAGGCATATTCCGAAACTAGTTACCTTGAAAAACAATCAATCTCTGTATATCAATCTCGGTGATTGGATAACTACTTTTACGTATGCTGTTTTTGATGGGCAGAAAGTTCATTTAGAAACTTATCCTCTGTCGTAATTAAACTTCTTAAGTTGATATATGTTGAATTTGCAGAACTTATTTTACTATTTTTGCAACACATTTCAAATGTTACAATTATGGCACAAAACATTGTGGAAGTTACAGACGATAACTTTGAATCAGTAGTACTTCAATCTGATAAGTTAGTAGTTGTAGATTTTTGGGCAGAGTGGTGTGGTCCATGCCGTATAGTAAGTCCTATACTGGAAGAGTTAGCGAAAGAAAACCCTAATGTGCTTATTTGCAAAATGAACGTAGATGAGAATTCAGAAGTACCTACACAAATGGGCATAAGGAATATTCCCACACTACTGTTTTTCAAGGGGGGCAAAGTAGTTAATAAGTTTGTAGGTGCAGCCACTAAATCTGAATATCAGAGAATCATAAATGATAGTTTGTAGAAAACCTTATACAGGCTTATAGGCTACGAAAATCCCATTCATATTCTTTTACTTTTACAAGCTTCCTGCTTAAATTTCAATGCGGGACCCTATGCTTTTTGCTCTCAAAAAATTTCAACTACTTTAATTTGTCATTCTATTGAAAAAAGTATTTGACATTTAACGCACTCTATTGTATTATTGCAGTAGTAGAAAGCTATATGAAGCAGTATTACGTTTTTGCAGTACTATTGTGGCTGCTTTCTTTTGTAGAAGAGGTGTATAGCCAAGAAGAGTATGCTAAGCACCACAGGCGATGTGGAACAATGTTAGCAGACAGCTTACGCAGAGCTCAAAATCCCCAACTTGGAACATTAGAGGATTTTGAGAAGTGGCTTCAGCCGTTGATACAAAAATATAAAGCGGAAGAGCAGAGTTCCACAACTAAGACACACCAGGTTATACGTATTCCAACTGTTGTACACGTTATTCATAACGGTGAACCCGTTGGAACAGGGTCTAATATAAGTAATGCACAGATTCAATCTCAAATAACTGTTCTGAATGAAGACTTTAGACGCTTGGCAGGTACCCCTGGTTACAACACACACCCCGCAGGAGCAGATGTACAAATTGAGTTTTGCCTAGTAACTCGAGATAACATGGGCAATCCTATGGCTACACCTGGGATTCGTAGAATAAACCGTAGTAGTATGGGCTTTAGTGCCCCCCCTTATACAATGACCTATATAGAAAACACAATAAAACCTGCTACTGTATGGAATACAAATGAATTCTTCAATATATGGGTAATGGCATTAAGTGGGGGGCTACTAGGCTATGCACAGTTTCCTGAGTCTAACTTGGGAGGTATGTCTGCGGCACCTCAAAGCGCTGTTACTGATGGAGTAGTCATAGGATACAACTTTTTTGGTTCCTCTGATAAAGGTACAGGATTTACTTTATCTCCACCTTACGATAAAGGTAGAACTGCAACACATGAGGTAGGACATTGGCTAGGTTTAAGGCATATATGGGGTGATGGAGGGTGTGGTATAGATGACTTTTGTGCAGATACTCCCGAAGCCGCAGGTCCTAATTATGGATGCCCTACCGTAACCAGCTGCGGGTCCTTAGATATGGTACAAAACTACATGGACTATTCTGACGATGCTTGCATGAATATTTTTACCCGAGATCAACGTACTCGAATGCGCACAGTAATGTACAACAGCCCAAGAAGAATGTCTTTACTCAATTCAGATAAATGCGATCCTGTTATTACAGGCTTACCTCAAATTTACTTTGCACAGCCCAGTAGTATTACAGAGGAAAGTAGCATAGGCGGTACTACCGATTGTAGAGGATACAGGGATATTACTATCCCTTTAAGGATTAGCAGTGCCCCTACTGGTGCTGCAACAGTTACTTTTAATGTAGCAGGTACAGCTGCTACACCAGCAGATTATCAACTTCTCACTCCTAGCATCGTCTTTCCAACAGGAAGTACTGCAAATCAAAATCTTATCATTCGTATCTTTGATGACGCAGCAGTAGAAAGTTCCGAAACAATAGTGCTGACCTACACCATCACGGGTACAACAAACGCTACAGCAGGAACGTTCAATCAAACTCACACAGTAACCATAGATGATAATGATTATGAACCTCAATTTGGTCCTAGTGTCATATTCAGCGAAAATTTTGAAAGTAGTGGAGGTAGTTTACCTGCTGGGTGGGTATCCACTTCTGAAATTACTCCCGCAGGAGCTAATCAATGGGTAGTAGGTACAAGTGGTGCTATTTCAGGAACTTATAGTCTATATGTTACCAATAACACTACAACAAAACCCCTTGCCTACACGCCTACAAGTTCATCTAACGTAAGAGTAAGAACCCCCCTTATCAATGCAGTAGGTAAATATAACATGACCCTGTCCTTTCAATGGCGATGTGTAGGAGAATACTACTCTGCTACTCAAGAATATGTAGACTATGGTCATGTACTCTACTCATTAGATGGAATAAACTTTTCTATTATGCCTACTGTCAATAGCACTATCACTACACAATTTGCCAATCAAAATACTGTTGCCACTTTTTCTACTCAATTGCCTGATTTCTTAAATAACACCTCATTTTACCTCGCATGGCGATGGATAAATAATAATTCTATCGGATCTAATCCACCTTTCATCATTGATAATATACAACTTACTGCTAATACTACTAGCATTGAAGATGCACTCAACGCCACAGATGACCAGTATTTAGGTCCTAACTCAAAAGTGTACTTCTATGACAATACCACAAATAAACTAATGGTTTGCATAGAAAACAACACTACACATGATTATGGCTGCACCAATGTACTTATTGACCGTGCAGGTACTACTGCTGTAGCTTACTATAATACACCTGTATCCACTTGGCTTACTTCTAAAACTTATCTCATTACGCCTACAAATAACAACCCTTCTGGTACTTACGACATTACTTTGTACTATACATCTGCCGAAGTTACAGGTTGGGAAACAACTACGGGCAACACTTGGTCAGGTTGTAATATCGCTAAAACGGGAGGTCCAATAAGCAACATTACACCTTCTAATCCGTATGCTAATGGACCTACTAACTATCTTGGCACATCTAATGTTACAGGAACAGTTACAGGAGGTAGCTGGGTAAAAGCTACTTTCAACAGTGGATTTTCAGGTTTTGCCGCAGGAATCCCTGGAGGTCCACCCTTACCTATCCAAAAAATTGAACTTATAGGATATCCTACCTCAAATGGAAATCAATTAGAGTGGCGCACAGATACCTACAAAAATGTCAAAGAACTTATTTTAGAAAGAAGTAAAAACTCTATTGATTTTGAAAAAATTTACAGTGTAGAAGCTTATCAAACAGATCACGCTTATACAGATAATCAGCTTAGTCATGAGTTATATTATTATCGTGTAAAACGTATCTACAAAGATGGAAACTATGACTACTCAAATACCCTTCAAATTTACCATCCTATGAGTGAGCACGTTGCAGTCTATCCCAACCCTACGAAAGAAACACTTTGGATACGTTACAAAACCAAAGAACAAAAAGATATTCAAGTGAGGTTGACTAATTTAACAGGGCAGGTAGTTAAAAACTTTTCAAAGACAGTCTTTCCAGGAATACAGGAATGGAATCTCAATCTATCGGACTTACCTACAGGAATGTATATGTTGCATGTATTTAACCATACTCCTATTAAGATTGTAAAAGAGTAGATGTTACAATGAGGTAAAACAAATTTTGAGGTATTTTTTTGGGCGTGTCCTTGTGGGCGTTTCGCTGCGCTCATGCCCACAAGGTCGGCGTGCTTCGGGCTACGCTATC
>JANWVW010000130.1 GCA_025056095.1 Bacteroidia bacterium | reverse complement strand
AGCGAAGCACCGAAGCGAAGCGCAGTGCGGAATGCCCCGACCCTTGCGTCAGCAAGGGGCACGCCCAAAAAATAAAATTATTAAAATTCTCAAAACCTTGCAAAACGCCGAAGTGTGCTCAAATACCGTTGATACGCAAACAGAAGAATACAAAAATTATATCCCCAGCGAATGAAAAACCTACATTTTACGTTTATTGTGGCAAAAGATTGTATTTTTGCCAAAATTGCTTATGACTACCTCACAACTATCTGAACAAGAACTTATCCGCAGAGAAAAATTAGCCCAGCTTATTGCGTTAGGCATAAACCCATATCCTGCGGAGCTATATCCTGTCAATGCTACTGCCAAAGAAATTTTAGAAAACTATGACCCCGAAAAAAACAATTACCAAGAGGTTTGCATAGCAGGGCGGATAATGAGTATCCGTAGCATGGGCAAGGCTTCTTTTGTAGTCATCCAAGACCACACAGGTAGAATACAGGTTTATATTCGCATAGACGATATCTGCCCGACAGAAGACAAAACATTATACAAAGAAGTTTTTGTAAAATTAACCGATATAGGCGATTTTATCGGAATAAAGGGCTACGTGTTCAAAACTAAAACAGGAGAAATTACGGTTCATGCAAAGGAATTCAAGTTTTTAGCTAAGTCGTTGCGTGTTTTACCTATTGTCAAAGAAAAAGATGGCAAAGTATACGATGCTTTTACAGACCCTGAACTTCGTTATCGCATGCGGTATGTGGATTTAATTGTCAATCCCCATGTAAAAGAAATTTTTATTAAGCGTACTAAGCTCATAAACACAATCCGAGAATATCTAAACGCAAAAGGTTATCTAGAGGTAGAAACGCCTATTTTGCAGCCCATTTATGGGGGCGCATCAGCCCGACCGTTCAAAACCTACCATAACGCCTTAGACATGACGTTGTACTTGCGTATTGCAAACGAATTGTATCTAAAACGCTTAATCGTAGGAGGATTTGAAGGTGTTTATGAATTTTCAAAAGATTTTCGTAATGAAGGTATGTCCCGTTTTCACAACCCTGAATTTACTCAAATTGAACTATACGTGGCTTACAAAGACTACTATTGGATGATGGATTTAGTAGAAGAAATGATTGAAAAGGTAGCAATTGAAGTTAATGGAAGTACCCAAGTGAAAGTAGGAGAACATATAATAGATTTCAAAAGGCCTTGGAAACGGTATACAATGTTTGAAGCAATTGAACAATTTACAGGTATTGATATCAGCAACATGGATGAAAGTGAACTTCGGCAAGTAGCCAAAAAACTCAATGTACATGTAGATGACACTATGGGCAAAGGTAAAATTATAGATGAGATATTCAGTGAACATTGCGAAAAGAAACTCATTCAGCCCACTTTTATTATGGACTACCCGATAGAAATGTCGCCCTTGGCTAAAAAACATCGTTCAAAGCCAGGTTTAGTAGAACGCTTTGAGGTAATTTGTAACGGAAAAGAAATTTGTAATTCTTTTTCTGAACTTAATGATCCTATTGACCAACGCGCAAGGTTCATGGAGCAACTAGAGCTTGGCAAACGCGGCGATGAAGAAGCTATGGTGTTAGACGAAGACTTTTTGAGGGCACTAGAGTTTGGCATGCCCCCCACCGCAGGATTAGGTATCGGTATTGACCGCCTGACTATGATTATGACTAACTCGCCATCTATCCAAGAGGTGCTGCTCTTTCCCCAAATGCGTCCTGAACAAGGGCTTGGAAGATACTAAGACATACTCAATGTTAGAGTTACGATTTTTGGAATAGTGTCTTGATAAGATCTAGTCCTGTATCTACCCAATTTCTGCTTAAAAGGTCCATGACAAAGTTCATGGACTTTTCTATAAATACATCTGTCTTCTCAAAGTTTTGGCTTTCATCTTTTGCCCAAAAATGAATGACTGAAACTATCTCTTGAACCATTAAATTAGGATAGTAGGTAGAGAGAAGTATTCTGTCGTGAATTTCACCTTTTTGTGTTCCTTCTGCAATTAGAGTTTCTACATAGGATTTTAAGTCATCCTTGTATTGCTTTAAGACATTCCAATGGTTTTTCAAGATAACTTGTACGAATGAACGGTTTTCTTTCAAACGTTCTACCAATGCGTAAGCATAGCTTAGAAATTTTTCGCGAACAGAATAGTTTGCATAAACTTCTTCTTGAGTTAGTTTTTGTAATAAAATTTGATGAAGTTGCTGCCAATAAAACTGCTCTATTTGATTTAAGTTAGAAAAGTGTGCATAGAATTCGCTTTCTTTTACTCCGATAGCAAAAGAGAATTTACTAATAGTAGCAGGTCTTTTTCCTTCTCTAGACACGTATTCAATGTACTTTTCAAGCAGTTCTGTCTTTTCCATGTTCTTTTTAACGCTACTTGGTTGTATTTAGTTCTACCGTAATATAATTTGCTTCGCAAAGTCCCTTTATGCGAGATATAGTACGTTCAAATTTAAGGGCAATACGCTCTTGATAATCATCATAGCCGACACTTTCTTTGGTATACCACTGATTAAAGTCTTTTTCTGCACTGACATATAAATCTACGTAGTGATTAGATTGATAAATATCATCCAAGAAATTAAGCAAGCGAAGGGCATCAGCCGTAGAGCTGATATTGATGTTTTGTATACTAATTGCTTCGTATTGAGTAAGCATATTTCTGACTTCTCTACGGTCTGTTTCGGTCAAGTAGTGTAACAACTGTGGAAAAGTGAATTGTCTTTTTACTTTGTATTTTTTCAATCTTTCTAACAATAAAGGCTCTGTATCAGACGTGGGACCAATATAAAAAGCTCCTCTTTTAGCTAATTTTACTCTGTAATCTTCTCCATTGATAAAGATAACTTTGTATTGAGAGCGGAATTGACTGGATATAAACTTGTAAAACTTTTCATCTTCATAGCCGCTTTCAATGAAACTTTCAGGGTCAACATTTGAGGTGCAGATTAAAAAAACACCTAAATCATTGAGAAGATGCAAAACACGTATAAATCTTGCGGCATTGCCTGGATCATCTAACTCAATTTCATCTATACAAACTATATCATAGCTATCAGCTAATTTTTTAGCATATTCATCGGGGCGATGCAAGTAACTCATAAATAAAGTACTGGAATGTAAATAAGCACAGCGAATATCCGTAAGCATGTTGATAAAACTACACAAGATATGTGTCTTACCTACACCCACAGGTCCTACTAAATAAATTCCTTTTATATCGTGTTTGCGTTTGAATAGTCTTTGTATGAAGTTGCGGCTATAATATTTTTTCAAGTAATTCATCACCTGATAGGCTTGTTCTATAGCTTCCTTTTGAGAGATAAAACTTTCTGAAATTATGTAGTTATCCAATCGGCAGTGCTTAAAACGTTCAGGAACGTCAAACATAAAGGTGTGGCAAAATTAGAAAAAAAACTGATATTTGCTCATAATTCTCTACTGTATGTTTTCAGAAAGAATCTTCCTTTTTATTGCGTGTTTTGTAGGTTATTTTGACTATTGCGCATTTGGTCAAGATAATCACTACTGGACACAACAGTATGGGGGACGTTCTGCACTTATGGCAGGTGCAGCTGTAGCAGGTGCAAACGATAATTCAGCTATTTTTTACAATCCTTCTTTATTACCTTTTATTGACAAAAAAGAGCTTTCTGTAAGCGCCAACATTTACAAGGCAGAATTTTTTACTTTGGAAAATGGCGCAGGAGATAATTTATCCTTGATTTCTAACCGGTATGATACTTATCCACAAATGATTTCGGGCATTATATTTTTTAAGAAAAATAAAAAACTTCGAGCAGGCTATACCCTACTGACCAAACTAAACACACAAACCCGATTCAATGTTCGGCATGTATTTACTACTGATGTAATTAGCGCTGAACCAGGTTTAGAGGACTATGTTGGCGCTTTTGAGTACAATAACCAAATCAATGAGCAATGGGCAGGGGCTTCTTTGGGATATAAAATTTCGGATCACTTTGCTTTTGGAATAACGCAATTTTTAGCCTATCGCTTTCAGAGCTATCTTTCTAATTCGTACGTGCGTGTATTTCCCGAATCACAAACTTACATGACCTCTTCAGATAACACTATGTTCCTGTCTTACAACGATATAAGAGCAGTTACAAAAGTTGGCTTATGTCGCATTCATCGCAAAAAGCCTTGGCGGTATGGTATGGCTATCACTTTACCTTCTATTCCAATTTTTGGATTAGCTAACGTACAAAGAGAGCAAACCATCATGAACATAGAACGTGCTATTCAAGGCAACCCAAATTATGTTTCTCGTAGTATCACTGATAGACGCACTAACCTTCGCTCGGTGTATGCTACTCCCGCATCTATTGCGTTAGGGGTAGAATACCACGCTAAAAAAGCTAAATATGCCATAGCTATAGAGTACTTTACAAAGCAAAAACGATACTACATTATCAAATCTGATTCTTTGCCACTGCTCAAACCTAACAATGTTTATGTAGCTAACTTAGGCAAATTCCTCTGGCTTAATGAGTATAAAAATCCTGTTACTAACGTAGCAGTAGGTTTTGAACATGAACTTAAAAAGCGGCTTACTATGCAAATGGGTATAAGAACAAACTTTTCCTATTCCTATGTGCTTACGGAAAGTCAATACAGTGAGTATGAAAGTCAAGAGCAGTTTAGTATTTCTAATAATACTTCTGCTTGGGATTTAATTCATTTGAGTATAGGAGGAACTTTACAACGTAAAACAGGTGAAGTAAGTGTAGGGATAGACTATGGTTTTTCCTCAAAAAAATCTGTCGGACAATTTGTAGATTTCAAAAATCCGAAAGCAGAAAATTATTTTTACGGTAATTACGAAACAGATGCTATTCCCAAACTCAACAGCTTGACGGCTATCATTTCATACACTCACTACCTAAAAACCACTCATTAACTAAAAAGCAAAATTTAGTGTCTTGCTTTGTTTTGTTAATTTGAATTAGAATGTTTAGTTTTGTATCGTTAATTTTTAGTTGAGTCATGTACCTTTCAAGCTTTGTCCGCTATTTCATTTTTTTTACTATTGTTGGACTTTCAGGGATACTTTACACAGCTTGTTCAGGTCAAAAAAAAGAGAATAAGAAAGAAAATACCGTTCAACAGGAACAACCACATGCCCATAAAGATACGGTACGGCAAAAGATTGCTAAAACTGTTTCTGTAGATACAAGTAAACATCAAGTTCATCACATTGTAAACAAAGAGCTTGCAGATGCACTTCACTTAGGCAATGAAGGCATAGAATTGGCAAACAAAGGAAAATTTGCTGCTGCCATGGTCAAATGGGAAGAATGCGAAAATAAATGCAGCCTTTTAGAGAAAGATGAAAAGGTTAGAAAAGAATTAGAAGCCGAAAAGTCTACTCGTTCCAAAATATTGTGTAATTATGCCGCAGCAGCGATTAGAATCAATCAAAATTTAGAAAAAGCTATCAAATATCTTGAAAAATCAACCCAAATTAACCCCGAATATGCCAATGCTTATATGCTTTTAGGGGATATTTACACGCTATTAGGCGATAAAACAGAAGCTCAAGCTAACTATAAAAAATTCTTATCTATGCCCAATATCTCAGAAGCAGAAAAAGATTTAGCAGAGCGTAAGCTATCAGGTAGCATCAATAATTTTGTGGTAGAAATCAATCAGGTAGAAAACCCACAAACAGTAAGAGAAAAAAAAGAAAGACTAGACAAATATCATAGAGATGCACAAAGATTTATTAAAAATAACGAAACTAAAAAAGCAATTATTGCTTTGAACATGTACGAAGAAACTTGCACAGAGTACGAAAAAAGTGGATACTTGCGCCAGCATCTTCTAACAGAATTAGCT
Organism: Bacteroidia bacterium; assembly: GCA_025056095.1. Classification (NCBI taxonomy): domain Bacteria; kingdom Pseudomonadati; phylum Bacteroidota; class Bacteroidia; species Bacteroidia bacterium. The sequence continues at coordinate 2,000 of JANWVW010000130.1, read as the reverse complement.
AAACAGCGAGCAGAAAACTTAATGCAATTAGTCAACCTTTCCCTCAAATCAGGCAAAACTCTGGTAGATATGCGTAAACACATAGAAAAAGCTACCCAAATTGACCCTGAAAATGCAGAAGTTTGGATAAAAATGGGAGATCTATCTGCCGTTCAGTTTGATAAAAGTGCAGCAAAAGAGGCTTATATAAGAGCACAAAAATGTAAGCTAAGCCCTGAACAAAAACAGTACATAGAAGAGAAATTGAAGCTATTGTAAGTCTTTTATACTTTGAGTTAATCCTTTTGTTTAGCATGACAAAAGTATTTTTACAGCAAATTTTGGACTTGCATGAAGCTCGCTATGCGGCAGCCGCAGAAGTAGATTATATTGGCTTCAATTTTGACCCCGTACTTGGCACAGTCTTGACCATAGAAGAAGTCCAAGGTATCCAAGAATGGATTACAGGCGTAAAAAAGGTAGCTATATTTGGAACTGATAACATTCAGGAGATAGAACAGATGCTAAGTAAAATTGACGTAGATGTAGTTCAAATTAACAGTTGGTTACCGCCAAGTACATTAAAAGGTCTTTCTTTACCTATTATTAAAAAAATTCCTGTGGTGCATGATGTGAGCTTTGAACAACTTAATGCTCTAATGTTTCCATACAGCAGTGTAGTAACCTATTTTTTGCTGGATGGTTATAATTATAATATCACTTGGGGCAGCTTTGACAATCAACCTTTTGAATGGAAAGTAATTGCAAAAACATGTCGTGAATATCCTTGTTTTGTGGGATTTAATTTGAATACCGAAACCGCCAAAGAAGTTATTCAACAAGTTAGACCTGCGGGAATAGGGCTGCATAAAGGAGTGAGAAACTCAACCCAAGAACTAGACTTTGATGCCATAGAAAAGATATTAGAATACAAAAACAACTGCTAAATTTACACGAAAGAAAGGGTTTAAAGCTTTGAGAGCAATTATAGTATGATTACTAAAAATGTAGGGATATTTTTACTTTGTATTTTTGCGGCAACTTCTTTGTGGCTTAGTGTAACTCTATCTCGAACGTATAGAGTACAAACAGAAATCCCTGTCAAATATCTTTATCCTGAGAACACTTATCTCATTTTACCGAAAAAGCATCAAGGTGTACGTATTGAGGTAGAAGGGCAAGGATTTGAGATATTACGGTGGCTTTATAGAAAGTATAAAGATACTTTTCAAGTACCGTTAGAATTTACAGCAGGGGCTTTTCAAGCAAATTTACAGTTAGAGCTGAATGTATTTAAGTCTCGCCTTCCTCCCAAAATCACACCTATCGGTGTAAGCCCTAGCAAAGTTTCTTTTGTACCTCAACAAGTTGTAAGAAAAAAAGTACCTGTGGTTTTTCGTTCCAATATTCATGAATTGCCTTACTACAATTACATTGTGGAGCCTAGACTTATCCCTGATTCCGTATGGATATATGGCGCACCTGCACGAGTAGATCGTGTACAAGAATGGCAAACCGAAGTCCTTACTTTGCAGCACAATAAAAGTATTTTTCAAGAGCAGATAGGGCTAGCTACTAATCCTTATGATGACCTGAATATAGAAAAAACGGCCATTTTAGCTCAAGGTGTTATAGGAAAATATACTGAAAATGTGGTCTATAAAGAAATAAAAGTAGTTAATGTTCCTGATTCTGTGGAAGTTCATCTTATTCCCAGACGGTTAGAGATTCGTTACAAAGTTCCTTTAAGCCAATATGAGAAGGTAACTGACAAAGATTTTGATGTACAAATTGACTTACAAAGAATTCACGATAAGGTTTCTAATGCTACGCCTGAAGTATTCTGTAAAGATAAAAGGATTAGAGGTATTCAAATTTATCCGAATAGAGTATATGTAGGTATCCGAAAAAAGCAAGATAGTAGAGAGAAGGTTAAATTTTAATTTTTTTTGGGCGTGCCCTTGCCCACACTTCGCTTGCGCTTGTGTGGGCAAGGTCGGCGTGCTGCGGGCTACGCTCAC
>JANWVW010000129.1 GCA_025056095.1 Bacteroidia bacterium | reverse complement strand
AGCGTAGCCCGCAGCACGCCGACCTTGTGGGCATGAGCGCAGCGAAACGCCCACAAGGGCACGCCCAAAAAATTAAAAACAATTACCTAAACAAATTCACTATTTTTGCACGCATGAAAAAACATGTAGAGTATAAATCCAACTACATATACTCCCAAGAAGAAGCTAAAATCGCCCAATTCTGGAAAGAAAATAACATTTTTAAGCAAAGCATAACCTCACGACAAGGAAAACCAACCTTTGTATTTTATGAAGGTCCCCCCTCTGCTAACGGCATACCCGGCATACATCACGTCATGTCAAGAACCGTAAAAGATATATTTTGCCGTTACAAAACCTTAAAAGGCTATCAAGTGCATAGAAAAGCAGGCTGGGACACACACGGCTTGCCCGTAGAATTACAAGTAGAAAAATCCTTAGGAATCACCAAAGAAGATATTGGAAAAACCATCAGCATAGCCGAGTATAATGCCATTTGCAAAAAAGATGTTCTCAAATACAAAGCAGAATGGGACAGATTAACCGAAATTATGGGCTACTGGGTTGACTTAGAAAATCCTTACATTACCTACGAAAATAAATACATTGAAACTTGCTGGTTCTTACTTAAAAAATTCTACGAAAAAGGACTTTTATACAAAGGATATACTATTCAGCCCTATTCTCCCGCAGCAGGTTCAGGATTAAGTTCACACGAACTCAACCAACCTGGAACTTACAAAAATGTTAAAGATACTACCGTCGTAGCACAGTTTTTTGTCAAAAATACACCGGACAATCTCAAAAAACTCCAATTGCTAGGGTTAGATAGCTACTTGCCTGACTTAGCTTTTTTAGCCTGGACTACCACCCCTTGGACTTTACCTTCCAATACGGCATTAGCTTTGGGAGAAAAGATTAAATATTGCGCTGTAAAGACTATCAATCGTTATACACAAAAGGAATTAGTAGCCATTTTAGCCGAAGCAGCTATACCTCGTTATTTTGGACAAAAAAACGATCCACCCTACACTGTTATCAAAACCTTTGAAGGTAAAGAATTAGCAGGGATTGAGTATGAGCAGCTTTTACCTTATGTACAGCCCAAAGGTAAAGCTTTTATCACACTTATAGGCGATTTTGTAAGTACAGATGAAGGCACAGGAATCGTACATATTGCCCCTACTTTTGGCGCAGATGACTTTCGTATAGCTAAACAGTACGGTATAGCCGCTATGACGGTTACTCGCGAAGGCGTGGAAGTTCCATTAGTAGATAAAAAAGGGCGATTTGTAGAAGAAGTAACTGATTTTGCAGGTGAATACGTAAAAGAAGAATACCTTAGCGACGAAGAGAAAGAAAAAGAAACCCAAAAACAAGGTAGAAAAGAATACCTTAGCGTAGATGAACGAATTGCCATAAAACTAAAAATAGAAAATAAAGCTTTTAAGGTAGAAAAGTACGAACATAGCTATCCCCACTGCTGGCGTACCGATAAACCTGTTTTGTACTATCCCTTAGATAGCTGGTTCATTAAAACCACAGCCATTAAAGATAAGTTAGTAGAACTGAACAAGCAAATTAACTGGAAACCTGAAAGTACAGGCACGGGTAGATTTGGTAATTGGTTAGAGAATGTAGTGGATTGGAATTTATCTCGTTCACGCTTTTGGGGTATTCCTTTGCCAATATGGCGCACCACCGATGCCAGCGATGAAATTTGTATAGGTTCAGTTGAAGAGTTGATTGAACAAGGTTTTATGAAAATTGAAGATGCTCAAAAATATTTTGATTGGACAAACACAGAACTACCTATCACAGCTATTGTACCACAAACTTCTCAAACAGGCTATATTTCATTGAAAGAACTTTCTTTACGTATTCCAAACTTTGAAATAGACTTACATAAACCTATTGTAGACGAAATTGTACTGATAAAACAAGGTAAATTCTATTACCGTGAAAGCGATTTGATTGACGTGTGGTTTGATAGCGGCGCTATGCCGTATGCTCAATGGCACTATCCGTTTGAAAATGAAGACCTATTCAAAGCTAACTTTCCCGCAGATTTTATTGCCGAAGGAGTAGATCAAACTCGTGGTTGGTTTTATACACTGCATGTTATAGCCGCAGCCGTGTTTGATAGTATTGCTTTCAAAAATGTAATTGCAAATGGATTAGTATTAGATGAAAAGGGACAAAAAATGTCCAAAAGACTAGGTAACGTAATAGATCCTTTCAAGGCTATTCTCGGCGATAAGGAACAACTGCCCGAAGATAAGCACAAAAAATATCGTAAGGAAGGCTACGGCGCAGATCCTATTCGATGGTACATGATAAGCAACGCTTCACCCTGGGATAACCTTAAATTTAGCTTTGATGGAGTAGCAGAGGTGCAAAAAGAGTTTTTTGGCAAGTTAAATAACCTCTACAATTTTTACGTACTCTACGCAAATATTGATGGTTTCTATCAAGATAAACCTTCTGTACCTTATTCTCAGCGCCCTGAAATAGACCAATGGATACTTTCTAAACTGCATCACCTCATTGAGTATGTAGAAACTTGCATGGACAATTATGATGCTACTCCTGCTACTCGGGCTATTCAAAAATTTGTAGATGAAGATCTTTCTAACTGGTACGTACGTTTATGCCGCAGGCGGTTTTGGAAGGGGGAAATGAACGAAGATAAATTAGCTGCTTATCAAACCCTATACGAATGCTTGATTACCGTAGCTAAGCTGATGTCCCCTTTTGCGCCTTTTTATGCGGACAACTTGTACAAGAACTTAAATGATGTTACTCAGTTAGAACCTCATATTTCTGTTCATTTAGCAGATTTTCCTAAATATAATCCTGACTTATTTAATGTTGATTTAGAGCAAAAAATGGAATTAGCACAGCGAACTTGTAGCTTAGTCCATTCTATTCGCAAAAAAATACAGATTCCTGTGCGGCAGCCTTTGGCAAAAATTCTTGTACCTATTCTAAATGAGCAACAAAAACAGCATTATGAACAAGTTAAGAATTTAATCTTAGCAGAAGTAAATGTAAAAACTTTGGAATACGCAGAACCTAATTCAGGTATTTTTGTCAAAAAAATCAAACCAAACTTCAAAAGTCTTGGGGCTAAGTTTGGCAAACAAACTCAAAACGTAGCTAATGCCATTTTAGCTTTATCGCCACAAGCGCAGCAGGAGTTAGACAGGGCTCTAAACACACAAGGAAGTTATACTTTGGGTGAATTTACACTCACACCAGAGGATGTAGATTTTGTAGCGCAGGAAATTCCAGGTTGGGCTTTTGCTTTTGAAAATGGGCTTAGTGTAGCCTTAGATACTACTGTTACCCCCGAACTTAAACAAGAAGGCATAGCACGTGAATTTGTCAATAGAGTGCAAAACTTGCGTAAAGACTTAGGCTTTGAAGTAACAGATAGAATTGTTGTTCATTACCATTCAAATGAGCAAATTAAAGAAGCTGTTCAAAACTTTTTGCCGTATATTCAGAATGAAGTTTTAGCTAATCAAATCATTTTTACAAATGAAGACGCTTTAGCTCATGTTGTGGAAATTGAAAACTCAAACATTAAACTCAAGATACAAAAAGCTACAACATAGCATGTAGGTAAAAAATTTGTCTTAATTTTCGCTTAAACTTTCTCTTTATATGAAGCAAAATTGGATTGTAATAGTAGGGATGGTCCAAGTTTTATTTGGCTTTGCACAAAACAATCTTTATCATTATTCCATCAACTTATCTGAAGTCAAGGAAGATAAAGTAAAGGTACATTTAGAATGCCCTGTAATAACACAAAGTCGAATAAAATATCACTTTCCGATGACTATACCAGGCACCTATGCGGTACTAGACTACGGTAGATATATTGAAAACTTTACAGCGTTAGATAAAAATAGTAAACCCTTGCCTATCAAAAAACAGGGCAATAATACTTACTTGATTGAAAAAGCTAACTTTTTGCATAGTATTATCTACACAGTCAATGACACTTGGGATGCTAAAACCAAAAAAAATAAAATATTTGAACCCGCAGGAACTAACATACAAGCTGAAAAAAACTTTGTTCTCAATGCAGGGGGATGGTTTGGATACTTTGAAGGAAAAGAAAACTTACCTATACGTTTAGAAGTGCAAAAGCCAAGTAATTTGTATGGTATCAGCGTTTTGCCTTCTGTGGGGGATAGCCAAAAGCAGATTTTTACCGCAGAGAACTATCATGAGCTTATAGATTGCCCAATAATGTTCAGTTCACCTGATACTATTTCTTTTGTCATTCGTAATGCACGCGTACGTATATCTGTGTTTAATGAAGCAGGTATCCCACGGTCTGCTCAAATTTACCAAGAAATAAAAAAATCTATGCAAGCTATTTCTGACTTTTTAGGCGGAGATTTACCTGTTACAAGATATGATTTTATTATCTACCTTAAAGATTACACAACTTTCAGCTCTGCGTTTGAAAGCAAACCTTCCATAAAAGTGCTCTTGAAACTATACAAAGCATTAAAAGGGCAAGCTTTTGGGGCATTAGAGCATGGAAACTCATCTTTTTATTTTTTACCTGAGTTTGGCAATGAGGTAGCTATAAGCATGATAAAAGATGTATGTATACATGAGTTTTTGCATATTTTACAGCCTTTGAGTTTGCACAGCGAACTTATAGGAAACTTTAACTATGTAGAACCTAAAATGTCAAAGCATCTTTGGCTTTATGAAGGAGTTACAGAGTATTTCGCAGGTATATCCCAGCTAAGAGGAAAAATAATTACTCCTGAACAGTATCTGCAAAATATTTTATTAAAAAAAATAGAAGGTGCGGAAAAGTATCCAGAAAAGAAGATGTCTTTTACAGAAATGAGCAAAAATGTATTAAAAAATCCTTACAAAAAGCAGTATCCGCAAGTGTATTTACGTGGAGCGTTAATGGGTGCAATGTTGGATATTGAAATTATACGCCTTACAGATGGACAAAAGACCTTAAAAGACGTAGTTTTGGCACTATGCGAAAAATATGGCAAATACAAATCGTTTAATGAAGAGAGCTTTATTCAGGAATTTGTCCAAGAAGTTCATCCTGATTTACAGAAGTTTTTTGATGACTATGTTACAGGAACAAAGCCGTTGGACCTACAAAAATTTTTTGCTTGTGTGGGAATAGACTACAAAGCTAGCCAAAAGATTCGTGTTCCTAAGCATCCTATCAAACATAACGATGTGAAAACAGAACGAGGAATTATTCAAAAACCTGAACATAAAATAAGCTATGTAGGTAAAAAAGAGCAATTCGGTCTGCAAGTAGGTGATATCGTAATGGAAACAGACATACAAAAAGTAATTAAAAATGAAGAAGGAGAATTTTTACCAGAAGGCACAAAAACAAGTTTATCCGTTTACCGAAATGGAAACTTAGTTAGCATTCCTTACACAGTAATTTATACTGAAAAACCTGAACTTGTAAAACACCAAATTATCAATCTTAAAAATAAATCATCGTTGCAAGAAAAATACTATCAAAGGTGGATAAACAACTAACACGCCATTATTCAGCGAGGCACTTGTGTGTTTTGTATTATTTCTTGTAGAACTTCATCAGGCTTTAGACCGTCAATTTCTGCTTCGGGGCGTAAAATGATGCGGTGTCTAAGCACCGGCAAAGCCATTTGTTTTACATCATCAGGAGTAACATAATCTCTACCTTGTAAAGCAGCGTAAGTTTTTGAGGTCAATAATAAAGCAATACCCCCTCTTGGACTACTTCCCATAAAAAGATTTTGATTATTTCTTGTGCTGCGTACAATTTGGTTAATGTATTGTAGAATACCTTCGTGCACTTTTATTTGTTGAATAGTTTCTCGCATGCTAACTATCTGTTCAGGTTCCAGAATAGGTTCAAGTTGGTAGTAGTGGGCAAACTTACTTGCGGTAAAACCTTCATTGTAGCGTTTTAAGATAGTAAGCTCATCTTGTTCTTGGGGATATTCTATCAAAATTTTGAGCATAAAACGATCTAATTGTGCTTCGGGTAAACCATAAGTACCTTCAAATTCAATTGGGTTTTGAGTAGCTAAAATCATAAAAGGCTCTTCAAAAGTAAATGTTTCGCCTTCAATAGTTACTTGGCGTTCTTCCATTGCTTCTAACAAAGCAGATTGAGTTTTCGAAGGTGCGCGGTTAATTTCATCAGCCAAAATGATATTGGCAAAAATAGGTCCTTTTTGAGTGTAGAACTGCGATTTGGAAAGGTCAAATACGCGCGTGCCTATAATATCGCTTGGCATAAGGTCAGGAGTGAATTGAATGCGTTTAAAAGAACTTTTTATCAAGTAGGCTAAGGTTTTTGCTGAAAGAGTTTTAGCTACCCCAGGAACTCCTTGTAAAAGCACGTGCCCTCCTGCAAATAGGGCTACTAACATTTGGTCAATTGCTGCTTCTTGACCTACAATGACTTTACTTATTTGGGTTCGCAGTTGTTGGGCAACTTCTTGAATCTGTTTCATGACTGCAATTATGCATTCTTATTTAGTTTTTTCTTGGCTAAAATAGAGTAGTCGCCTACTTTTTTGATGCGATTAGTCAGGTGTCCTAATCCTGTAATTTCCATTTCTATGATATCTCCATCTTGTAGCCATTGTTCAGTGTAGTTAGGATCGTAGAGTTTGCCTGTGCCGTTAAGTTCTAAAAAACAGCCTGTTCCTACTGTACCAGAACCAATAACATCGCCAGGTAAAATATCTGTACCGTATGCGCATCGTTCAATAATTTCTGCAAAAGTCCAATCCATATCTGCCATATTCCCTTGCGAAACTAGTTTTCCATTTACCCAGCATTTCATTTCTAACGCATATTTTTCCCCCTCATGCCCAGGGTGTGCAGGAACTTTGTAAGGTGCTAATTCATCTTTGGTTACCAACCAAGGACCTATTACAGTACAAAAGTCTTTACCTTTGGCAGGTCCTAAGTTGAGTAGCATTTCTTCCATTTGTAATACGCGTGCGCTCATGTCGTTCATAATCATGTATCCGCCGATGTATTCATCTGCTTTATCTGCGGGGATATTGCGCCCTTTTTTACATATTACTACGGCTGCTTCTAACTCAAAGTCTAATTTTTGCAAATGGTCAGCTAAAACCTCAATATCTCCCTCACCTTGAATAGCATTATGGTTCGTAAAGTAAAAAACAGGATATTGGTCAAATTCAGGTATCATAGGCACCTTGCGGTTGCGCCGAGCAGCTTCTACATGTTGTCTAAAAGCATATCCATCACGGCAGGAAGTAGGAAATGGAACAGGGGCAAGCATCTTTTCAGGAGTAATAGGTAAAATATTTCCTTGTTTAGCCTGTTGTTCTATTTCACGAGCGTAGTCTAATTGCCTATCCCAGTCCCATAAAAAATCTTTCATCGTAGGGACTATGGGCAGATTAAATTGTTTGCCTGCTAGGGGTAGGTCAAAAATTTGTTCATTGAGATGAAAACCAAAACTAATTTTACCTTGATAAATAAAGCTGACCAACTTCATACAAACAAAAGTATGAACATTTTTGTAGATGAGCAAAACCGAGTAGAGAGTAGTGTTTTTTTAGATGCGAATGGAAATAGAATGTTTTATTTTTTGGGCGTGCCCTTGTGGGCTTTTGCCCACAAGGGCGGCGTGCTACGGGCTACGCTATCGCTTCGGTGCTACGCTTCGCTCCGCACCGTGCTGACGCACGCCCTCCGCATGCCTCACGCAAAGGGGATCTCTGAAAAAACCATTTCTTCGTTTCTTATGGCAAGTTTTAGCTTGTAAGTACTTGTGCTTTAAGCTCAAAAAAGGTAAAGACATGACTGCACAGGTCATCTGCGTGAGGGGCATGGAGCATGCCGTTAGGCAGTACGAAGCGCAGCGAAGTACCGAAGCGAA
>JANWVW010000128.1 GCA_025056095.1 Bacteroidia bacterium | reverse complement strand
GCGAAGCACCGAAGCGTGAGCGTAGCCCGAAGCACGCCGACCTTGCCCACACAAGCGCAAGCGAAGTGTGGGCAAGGACACGCCCAAAAAAATAAAATCTTCTATTAAGCAAGCCTCTTACCTTCAATCCACACTTGCTCTATTAAATTATCCCCAAAATGATAAGGAATAGCCGCTAAGCTTTGACAAGGTTTAGTTACCACAAAATTAGCAGGACCATTCGGACATAATTTTCCATAGCCCAAATGAGAAATTTCCATCGCATAAGCCCCATTTAGCGTACAAGCCGTCAGAGCTTCTTCTGGCAGAATATGCATTTGAATGCAAGCCAAACTTATTACAAAAGACATATTCCCCGAAGGCGAAGAACCAGGGTTATAGTCGCTAGCCAATGCTACACACAGACCTTTGTCTATCATACGTCGCGCATCAGGATATTTTAGTCCAAGAAAAAAAGCCGTACTGGGCAATAAAGTAGCTACGGTATCAGAATGTAGCAGACACTCCAACTCCTGCTCTGTTGTATGCTCTAAATGGTCTACAGAAATAGCTTTATACTTGACACCTACTTGTACTCCTCCCGAGTTAGATAATTCATTAGCGTGAATTTTAGGTTTTAGACCGTATTTTGCACCTGCTTCAAGAATGAGGTCTGTTTCCTGCGCAGTAAAAAAACCTTCATCACAAAAAACATCAATGTAGTCAGCTAACTTCTCTTCGGCAATGTTAGGCAACATTTCTTCTATAATCAGCCGAATATAAGCTTGACGGTTATTTTTGTAGGCTGAGGGAATAGCATGGGCACCTAAAAAAGTAGCTTTAACAGGAATTTCTACCGATTCTTTAAGCATGGCAATGACCCTTAGCATTTTAAGCTCACTTTCTACGGTTAATCCATATCCTGATTTAATTTCTACTGCTCCTGTACCTCGGGCTATCATACTTTGTAAACGCTGCAAAGCTTCTTGGTATAACACTTTTTCCGAAGTGTTCTGCAAAGCAGCAGCAGAATTAAGTATCCCTCCTCCCTTAGCGGCAATTTCTTGGTAAGTTAATCCTTGTATCTTATAGACAAATTCTTGTTCTCTTGTACCTGCATACACAATATGGGTATGGCTATCGCAAAAGGTAGGAAAAACAATTTTACCTGTTACATCTACAACTTCCTCAAATTCGTTCATTTGCAAATCCTGCATTGTGCCGTATTCAACTACTTTATTTTTGTGTATTCTTAGGTAAGCATTTTCTATTTGCTTGGGTTCTTGCATAGATATACCTTTTTTGTAGTAGGTATCCGTATCGGCAACGGTGTATAGCTTTTTAATGTTGGTAAATACCTTGTACATATACACAAAGATACAACAGGGATACGGATTATTTGGCTTTTTTAGTTACAAGCTAAAAACAATTTACTCAACCTAAGATAAGATTGAAAAATTTGTTTTTGAGCTTCGTAGGTACTTTATTTAGGAATTTCTAGAGGTTTGACGGGGTTGATTCCTCCGAAGCGGCGCTCTCTTTTTTGATAAATTTCAATAGCTTGAATTAAATCAGCTTTGCGAATGTCGGGCCAAAGTTTTTCTAAAATGACAATTTCTGCGTAAGCAATCTGCCAAAGCATAAAATTACTAATGCGGTATTCCCCACTGGTGCGAATAAGTAGTTCAGGGTCAGGCATACCTGCGGTTTCTAAATACTTTTCTAAGATACTTGCGGTAAAGTTTTTCATATCTTCGCCTGCTGCGGCAGCTCTTTTTACGGCTTCTACAATCTCCCATCGGCTGCCATAGCTTAGAGCAAGATTGAGCTGCATCCGAGTATTATTTTTAGTAATTTCTATGGCTTGACTTAATTCTTTTTGACATTCTATAGGTAGGCTTTTTAAGTCTCCTATGGCATGCAAACGAATATTGTTATCTACTAAGGTTTTTGTTTCTTGGCGTATCGTTTTGATCAAAAGATCCATCAAAGCATCTACTTCTGTCTTAGGTCTTGACCAATTTTCTGTGGAAAAAGCATACAAGGTTAGGTATTTTACTCCAAGTTCAGCACAAAGCTCTGAAACTTCTCGCACAGGCGTAACGCCTGCTGAGTGTCCAAAGACTCTTAGCTTTCCTCTGCCTTTTGCCCACCTACCATTACCATCCATGATAATCGCAATATGCTGCGGCAGGGCGCTCAAGTTAATACTGGGATATGAAGACATCGTATCTATCTAATTAAGCGTTTTGCAAAAATACAAAATAAGCGTGAGTTTTGGTAAGATTTGTTACCGATAGAACTTTGCTACCGCTATACTTGTTCATTTTTCAAACTACGATTTGGAAATTCTACTGTGAAGGTAGTACCTTGTAGATATGTAGAACGAACAGAAATTTTACCTTCTAGCTTTTCTAAAACTTGCTTAACAATATATAAACCTAAACCTGTACCTGGTGCCTTTTCTGTACCTCGAAAGAACATGTCAAAAATTTTATTTAAGTGTTTTTCTTCTATACCTATACCATTATCTGTAATTTCAATTTTGACCTGGTCGGGGTCAATTTGCATTTCTAATTTTATCCAACACTTAGCTTTTTGGGCATCATGATAATAAAAAGCATTGTTTAATAGGTTTTGTAATATCATTTTGAGGCGAGTTTTATCTGTGTAAAAAATGGCATTTTCTTGAACAGCTACAGTAAATTGAATGTGTTGGAAGGAAGGGGCTTGTATAAAAGGCTGCGCAACTTCTTGAATAAATTGCCGTACATTTTCGATAGGTTCATATACCACAGGTAAACGTGAGTTACGAGTGTGCATTAGAATTTCCTGAATGAAATCATCTAACTTGATAAGACTTTTTTCCATCATTTGAAGGTATTCTTGCATTTTTTCCAATTGATATTCTTCTTTGGCTAAATAAATCAAACCCAAAGTAGAACTGATAGGCGCTCTCAAATCATGGCTAACTCGATACGCAAACTGATCTAATTCTGCATTTAAGTCCTTGAGTACCTTATTATGAGATTGGAGTTCAGTCGCAAAATCAATAAGCTTTTGTTCAGTTTGACGTGTCATTTTAATCATTTCCCACACAAAAAAAATGTTTAGCAAATTACACAGAATAAAATTCATATTTTTGAGAATATTCGCTTCTTCGATTGTAGGCTTTTGAACCTTGTAAAAAGGTATTTCTACATAGTAAGTTAAAAATGCAAAAAATATCGTAAAACAAAAATGAAACAGTATTTTCAAAGGATGTTTGTTATCTAGTAGTAAGCCAATTGCTAAAAACATACTTGTGTAAAAAATGCTCATAAAAGCTTCTCTACCTACCAGCCAAACGCCTATACCTATTGCGAGATTAAGAAAAATTATGTATAGCTCCGTTACCTCCTCACGATAAATTTTGAGATTGACTAAAAAAATAATACTCATTATCACACAGAGGGACAAAGCTACGCTAACACCTAAATGAATACGGTGATAAAGTGCAATTATGGCACTTATTGCGGTAATAACCATCCCTGCAAGCGTGAAGTAATGTATAAATTTTCTTTTGCGATTTTTCTTTTGTTCAGTAATAATTTCAAAATAAGATGGTTCAGTCATAGTAAAAATTTTGCAAAAATTCTAAAATTTGTTTCATACAATGCATTTCTAGCTTAACGTATAAAAATCCTGTTTTTCAGTGGCATGCAGCCGAATAATTCCCATACTAACCATGGTAACCAATATTTGAGAAGCTTTTCTGCGAGGAATATTGAGTAATTCGCAAAAACCTTTCAAAGTAATTTTTTCATGTTTAGAGAGATACTCTAATAGTCCTTGCTCTAAGTGAGTATATTGCATTGTAATAGGTTTTTTACGCTTTTCTGTTTTGAGTACGGCAATTACTTCCCTACTGGCTAAAACAGACTTATCCTTGACGCGTATGTAGACCCATTTTTTACCTTGTTCATCTTGGGCATAGTGGGGTTTCTCGGGACTATTCGGTACAATAACTTCCACAATAGTTATTTTACCAATTTCATGTTCTATCAATTCTATCGGTACAGGGGGAAAGCAAAAAAATTGAGCCGCGCTTTGTACCATGTAGCCTTCTTCTTCTGACTTGATTCCAGATAAGGTTTTGTTGTCGTTCACTCCTATTAAGATGCTACCTCCTTTCGTGTTAGCAAAGGCTACAATGGTTTTAGCAATTTTATGCACGCTCGAAATAGTTTTCTTAAAATCTAAAACCTCACTTTCTCCCTCTAATATACGTTTTAACAAGGGATGATAGGTTTTCATGTTTCAAAGATAAAGAATATGTACTGTATAGCCAACCACTAGGCTATATTTTTTTAGCATATTTTTGTGGCATGAATACAGTAAAGTAGCTAGAAAGATATATAACCGTGAGTTTTGCATGTGAGTAATTGAATTGTTTTTATTTTATAGGAAGTTATTGAAAACTGAATAAAAAATATATCCATTGGCTTATCTGAATATGCATGGATTGTGTGTAAAAATACATACCTAATCTATCGTCAAGCTGCGTACAAAGGAAGCTACTCTATGATGATTTCCAAATAGGATACTTTTCTACACTAGGCTTGCGTAAAAAATGGCTGTATGCCAGAATCCCCTGCCAATGTATGTACTATTTGACGGGGCTTCTGTGGCGGGTATAATCTATATCACACTGTGTCATGAGAGTATCAAAGATGCCCTCTATCATGCATCGCTTACTTAAATAATGCCGCTCATATTCCCTTGAGCATTTTACTTTTCATGTTTTTACAGGGTTTGGTTAATAGAGTTGATTATCTGCTACATTACTAGGGGTGAGTTTGACCCCTACCACATCTCCCATATCACTGACAACCAAAAATAGTTTTAGTCCATAGAATCAGCCCGTGCTTGATTTTCCACGTCCTGCTATTGTCTTAAATACCTTATGACTTTTTATACGTAGGTTGTTACAAACAGGCAGTTTTTACTGTCAGCATAATGTATCCCTTCTAATGCTTTACGGTTACGAATACAGAGATAATATACGAAGGTGGTCGTGTGTCTTAATACTCTTGGTATCAACTGTATAAACCGTTCATAACTGCATACATTCGGAAAAGCAGGAATGCAATAACTCCATTTCTAACTACACACTTGTAGTAGTATCTGAAATTTTTGTGTCCGTAGTAGCTACAATGATATACTACCAGTATAGTGATGATTTCACTGTGCGTTAAACACGGTTTTTTTACTCTGATTATTTTGCATATTCGTGCTTTGTAAAGTGTGGGTAGCGTTATATGCAATCTAAGGCTTTACAAAAACCGCATAAACAGACCGATGATAACAATTTTATTATCATAAGAGCAACTTTATTGCCTTTTTTATCCAAATCTTATCTCATTTTATTGCTATCTATAATCCCAAACTTTTTTACAATCCAAAACTCACGTTATTCTTTATTTCTTTTTGGCGTGCCCCTTGCTGACGCAAGGGTCGGGGCATTCCGCACTACGCTTCGCTTCGGTGCTTCGCTAACGCTTCGCACTGCCTATCGGCATGCTCCATGCCCCTCACGCAATTGACCTGTGCAATTATGTCTTTACCTTGTTTGAGCTTGAAGTACAATCACTTACAAACTAAAACTTTGCATAAACAAAGAATGAAAAACCAAAAATACTCTACAAGCCCATTTTACTATAATGTTTAGAACAATAACATTTAATCATTGAAAAAGTATGTGTTTCGTTAGGATTGAAAAAATTCAATTTTATTTATGCAACTTACAATTTTGAATATTGGCTTTTGGGCTTTTTTATGGCTATTTTTGACCTTTATCTTATTGAAAATCAGCGCTTACAGCTGTGGTCTGCGCTGTAAACGCAGATACAAAATTAAAAAAATGTAGCCAATTTACAACACAAACATCAATTGCTATTTGTACCTTAAGTTTCGTCTGAATTGCATAAACCTTGCAGTCTTAACTACATACCTCATCAATCTTGTCTTTTTGAGATTAGATACGTAAATCCCTGTGAAAATCAATATAATACCTACGGCGTGCGCCCATATAAAAGGTTCATTATCTAATATTCCCCAAAAAATAGATACTATCGGCATGAGGTAAGTAATACTACTTGAAAAAACAGCATTAGAAATAGAAAGTAAGTAATTGAACAAAATCAAAGCGATAGCACTACCTACTATCGCCAATATAGCAATGTAAATAAAAGCTACTTGCCCTTTGGGCTGTTGCAAGTGTTCCCATACAGGTGTTTTGAGCA
Source organism: Bacteroidia bacterium (assembly GCA_025056095.1). Lineage (NCBI taxonomy): Bacteria > Pseudomonadati > Bacteroidota > Bacteroidia > Bacteroidia bacterium. The sequence continues at coordinate 1,670 of JANWVW010000128.1, read as the reverse complement.
TTAAATAGCTTGCACTTAAAATAGATGCAACACTTAGTGTAACCGAAGCTAAAGCAATTGGCTTAATATCTGTGAGGTAATGATGAATAATTTGTACATTCAAAGCTCCCATGAATGCTGTAATCAGGACTAGCCCACTGTACATCCAATCATACTCGCTGCCCATTTTTTGGGAAAAATATAGCATAACAATGCATCCTAAAAGTCCGATTAAAATTCCGTACCACTGTGTTTTATGGGTTTTGTCTTTGAAAAGTACTGCCCCAATAATGATAATAAACAGTGGAGAAAGTGCGTTCAAAATACCTGTCATTCCCCCACCAATGTGCGCTTGGGATTTAGCAAATAATAAATTAGGAATAAGTGTTCCTATGGCAATAGAAATAAATAAAGGTTTTATATGTTGCTTTTTTATACTTCTGATATGATATAAAGCAAAAGGTAGTAATACTATCCCTGCTAGTGCAGAGCGCATCAGTCCTACCTCTACGTAAGTAAAACCTTCTAAACCTCTCTTCATCAACATATAAGAACTTCCCCAAATAATAGAAAGCAGTACTAACAAAAACCATTTCATACCGATGGCAAAATTATCAAAATTGATAACAAACAATGAGTCTTTTCTATTTTCCAACTGTTTTACTTTGAGTGTAAAAGTTAGGAACTAAATAATTTGTATTTTTACATAACTACTGATGAAAACTATCATTGTTACAGGAGCAAGCCGAGGTATAGGGCGAGAAGTCTGCATAAACCTTGCCGAAAAAGGCTATAAAGTGTTAGCCATTAGCCGAAAAATAGATAAACTTGAATCTATACAAAAAACTTTTCCAGAAAATCTTATCCCCATAGAGATAGATATTAGTCAGTTACCTGAAAACTGGGTAGAAAAAATTTTACAGCAGTCTGCTAAAATAGATGCCTTGCTGAATAATGCTGCGGTACTTGTTAACAAACCTTTCAAAGAAACTACGATAAATGAATGGGAATACATTTTTGAAGTAAATTTGTTTAGCGTAGTTAATCTTATACAGGGGTTATTACCGTATTTTGCTAAACCTGCACATATTGTTAATATCACAAGTATGGGCGGGTTTCAAGGTAGTGTAAAATTTGCGGGGTTATCTGCTTATAGTGCATCAAAAGCGGCTTTAGCTAATCTTACAGAGTGTCTTGCCGAAGAGCTTAAATATGAGAGTATTTATTGTAATGCATTAGCCTTGGGTGCTGTGCAAACCGAAATGCTGCAAGAAGCTTTTCCTAGCTATATAGCTCCTGTAAGCCCTGTAACTATGGCTGATTATATTGTTCATTTTATTTTACATGGATACAAAGTGATGAACGGTAAGGTGCTGCCTGTTTCTGTCAGTATTCCTTAGATACAAATTCTTGTGTAACTTTTGTTACATTTCATTGAAGAATTCAGGTCGTATAAAAAAGAAATTTATTGATTTACAATTAAAAACAGGTATTTATGGAGTTAAATTAGCACTATTTATGGTTTTAGACAAACCTATTTTTACTAAATTCGTAAAAGGAGTTAATTTTAGTTTAGTATTATGAGTACCAAAGTAGCTTCTATTATCCTGTTTTTTACACTATTCGTAAAACTGATTTCCTTTGCAGGGGAAGCTTCTACATTTTTCAAAATGTTTGTTCCGCCCAATGCA
>JANWVW010000127.1 GCA_025056095.1 Bacteroidia bacterium | reverse complement strand
CGGGCTACGCTATCGCTTCGGTGCTTCGCTTCGCTGCGCACCGTGCTGACGCACGCCCTTCGCATGCCTCACGCAAGAAAATACTTTTCCACACTGCCAAAATTATCTCATCTCTCAATCTAAAAAACTACTCTAGCCTTGTTCTTACAAAAAAAAGAATATACTCAATAGGTTTCTCAATTAATTTACAGCACACAGCATTTTTATAGCTGTAATCTTTAACTGTTCATTTATATTTGCGTAGGTCTATGAATTTTTTTCAATTTTGGTTAGAAAGTATCATTTTTGCGATTAAAGCAATCAGAAGTCATAAGCTCCGCACTTTTTTGACCACTTTGGGCATCGCTATCGGCATCTTTGCTATTACAGCAGTTTATACAATGGTCTATTCTTTGAAGTACAATGTAAATAAAAGCGTATCCTCATTGGGAAATGAAGTAATGTATATCCACAAATGGCCCTGGATAGATAACTCCAATAGCTGGTGGAAATACATCAATAGACCAAAAGTATCTCTTCGGGATTATCAAGCACTTAAACAAAAACTCAAACATACTGATGGCATAGCATTAGAATACACGGTCAATAATGAAATTGTAAAAAGGGAAGGATATAGTGTAGAAAACATTACCCTCAAAGGCGTAACAGAAGACTATTACAAAATAAAAGACTTCAAATTTGCCGCAGGGCGATACTTTTCCGAATTAGAACTCAAAACTGCCAAACCTGTTTGTATTATTGGATATGATGTAGCACTTGGCTTATTTCCCAATGGCAATGCCTTATATCAGCAAATTATGTACAAAGGTAAAAAATTAACCGTTGTGGGTATCATTAGAAAGGAAGGTGCAGGTTTGTTTGGCAATAGCAATGATAATGTGGTAATTATCCCACAAATGGTCTTTAATACAATATGGAATGCTTCTTCTAATAGAGTTGACCCAGTTATCACTGTGCGAGCAGATAGTTACGATAATGTAGAACGCGTATTTTATGAAGCCACAGGAATACTCCGAGCAGCCCGCGGATTAAAACCTTACATGGAAGAAAATTTTACTATCAACAAACAAGAAGCGCTAACAAAAAGCTTAAACGACCTATTTGCAGGTATTGCAGCCATAGGCGCTATTATTGGAATGTTTTCCATTGTTGTAGGTGGGTTTAGCATTGCTAACATTATGTACGTATCTGTAAAAGAGCGCACTCGTGAAATAGGCATTCAAAAGTCCTTAGGTGCTACAAAAATTTTTATTTTAGCTCAATTCTTGATAGAAGCTGTTTTTTTGTGCATGATAGGCGCAGTAATTGGTCTATTAACTTTACTAATCCTAGTGCTGTTTTTTACATACATTCATCCCATTTCTAACTTCAAAATTGTAGTATCGCCCACAGACATTATCAGAGGCTTGGTTTTGTCTATTATTATAGGTCTGCTTTCAGGTTTTTTACCTGCTTTACAAGCCAGCCGACTTGACCCTGTGGAAGCTATCCGTACCAATATTTAATCAATAAATTTTTATACCTTTGTGTTATGAAAATATCTCAAACTGTTTTTACTTTGGTGCTTACACTTCTGTTCTCTCAAATTCTGTACAGTCAGTCCAAGCCACAAAAAACAAATCTTTTTACACACATTAAGATAGGAAAATCTAACTTAGGCAAGTATAATGATGACCTACCTCCTATTATCACTCCAGAAAATGTAGATAAGATTGTTACTATAACTGTCAAAGGAAAAAACGCACCTGCTAACTTACTTTCGGGCACAGCAGATATTTACATGATTATCACTAAATACAAAAGCAGTCCTGAAAAAATACATCAGATACCTATTCAAAACAACCAAATTTCTTTTACTACTCGCATGTTGATAGATAAAGTCCTTCAAGAAAAAAGTTTTGACCTTACCAAAGCTGACGAAATTATGATTGAATTACCTGCTGTTAAAGATCCTAACTACGAATTTGCAGAAAAACAACGTTCCGTAACCATCTACCTTAATTTGACGCAAAAATAATCATACAATAAAGACATGTTGCAGTCAGTAGAAATCATACGTTTAGAGCAAATTTGCCGCAGGTATGTAATGGGCAGCGAAATTATTCATGCTTTGCGTAACATAAGTTTATCTATATACAAAAACGAATATGTGGCTTTTATGGGCGCATCAGGTTCAGGAAAGTCTACTTTAATGAACATTTTAGGCTGTTTAGATACCCCAAATTCAGGTAAGTATTTTTTAGACGGTATAGATGTAAGTAATATGAAAGACAAAGAGTTAGCCGCTGTAAGAAATAAAAAAATTGGTTTTGTGTTTCAGACTTTTAACCTACTGCCCCGAGCTACAGCTTTGGAAAATGTTGCTATGCCATTAGTATATGCAGGTGTTTCAAAGTCTGAACGCTTGAAACGAGCTAAAACGGTTTTAGAAAGTGTAGGTTTAGGCGATAGAGTTCACCACAAACCGAATGAACTTTCAGGCGGGCAGCGGCAAAGAGTGGCTATCGCACGCGCTTTGGTTAATCACCCCTCCATTATCCTTGCTGATGAACCTACGGGTAATTTAGACAGCAAAACCTCACATGAAATTATGAACCTTTTTAATCAACTGCACCAAGAAGGTAATACCATTATTTTAGTTACACATGAGGAAGATATTGCCAGGTACGCCCGACGTATTATTCGCTTAAAAGATGGTAGCATAGAATCGGATAGCGCCGCATTGAGTTCCGTTGCAAACCGCTAAACGCTTATTTTTACTTAAATGCACTATGAAATACGTCTTCAAAGTAACATTACTTTGTGTAGTATTCTGCTCTTTAAGTATAGCCCAAAAATCAGAAAAGTCCCCTAAACTGTACCTAGAAACATACACTGAAAAAAATAAGGATAAAAAAATCATATTACAGTACCAATACATTAAAGATGAGTACAAAAAGCCACTGTATCATGGCATATACAAACGATGGGACAGCACAGGAAGTTATCTATTAGTCAGTGGTAAATACGTGTACGGACAAAAAGATTCTCTTTGGGTAGAATATTATGCAGAAAATCGTCCAAAGTACGAGACTTTTTATCAGAACAACCTAAAACACGGCTACTCTAAAGAATATGATGAAAATGGAATTTTGAAAGAAGAGGGTAACTACAAGTACGGCAAAAAAGATGGAATATTCAAGTTCTACTACCCAGATGGTAAAATTCATGAAGTTATTACTTTCAGCGAAGACAAAATGCATGGGCAGTTTCAACGTTTTTATCCTAATGGTAATGTTGCCGTTACAGGAAATTACTACTATGACCAAAAAACAGGGCTTTGGGAATACTTTTATGAAAATGGAAATTTAGAATCACAAGAAAATTATTTAGGAGGGCTTTTGCACGGGGAATATTTAGCTTATCATCCTAATAAACAGCTCAAGACAGAGGGATTTTATTATGCAGGTCAAAAAGATGGAAGATGGCTATCCTTTCAGCCCAACGGACTACGAGACATGGTAGCAGCGTACAAGCAAGGTAAAGTAATGTATGAGTCCAAAGTAGAAATTTGTCAGGTCAAAACAGAAAATCTTATTGCACAGTTTGAGTGTATCGTAAATCCTAAAACAAATGAACATATTCCCGTAGGCAAATACAGTGCTTTTTGGGATGAGAACTTCAAAAAGGTCAAGTCTTCGGGATATTTTAATTTACAAGGTTCAGAAACAGGAATATGGCGATACTATCACAAAAATGGCATGCTTAGCGCTATTGGTAAGTATGTAGATGGAAAAGAAGATAGTATCTGGGTAGAATTTGATGAAAATGGCTTAACTAAATCCCGCGGTAGGTATGAGAAAGGAGAGAAAGTTGGCTTTTGGCTAGAAAACTTCGTAGAACAAGGGGAGTATATAAATGGCAAAAGGCAAGGAATATGGCAAGAGGGCAATGCATCAGGCAGATATGTAGATGATGAAAAAGAAGGTTTATGGATATACAAAGATAGTATCGGAAAAATTATAGCCAAAGGTGAGTTTAAAAAAGGTCAAAAAACAGGACTATGGCAAGAAGGAAACTTAATAGGTTTGTATGAAGAGGGCACTAAGCAAGGAATGTGGAAAGTTATTAAAGATTCTTGCTTTGAATATTATGGCACGTATATGGATGGCAAAAAAAATGGTATTTGGAAAGAAGAGGGTCCAAATTGGCAAGGTTTGGAAACTATTCAAATAGGCATGTATGAAGAAGGCTTCAAAGAGGGCAAGTGGAAAGTATATGAAAAAAATTCAGGAATTCTGATTTGGGAAGGTTACTTTGAAGCTAATGACTTAAACGGAACTTGTACGGCTTATTCCCTTAAAAAATATCCTATCTACAAGGCAACTTATGAAAAAAATAAAGTTACTAAGGTAATTCTGTATAGCGATAAGGTAAAAGGGCAAATAGTACAAACTCTGAAAGACTTTCCATCACCTCCAAAAAATAAATTGCCCCAAGATTATTATTGGGGCAAAGAGTATAAATGGTAGGCTTTTTATCAAACTATTATTTTATCTTGCTTATAGAGAAAGCATCTTCCAGAGTGTAGCAATAATTAAGCAAATAAAAGCCGCAGGAGTTAACACTTTCCAACATAGACTCATCAATTGATCAGCGCGTAGGCGAGGAAGTGTCCATCTTACCCACATGTGTACAAAAATAGCAAACAGTGCTTTTAGTAATATCCAGAATGCTCCCCATATAGGTCCCGTAGTCCAATCTGCTAATTTAACAGGTCCGATATTGGGTAAAGGCGTGTTCCACCCACCAAGAAACATCACCGCAGCGATAGTACCTACAATAAACATCATAGCATATTCTGCCAAGAACACTACGGCAAACTTAAATCCGCCATATTCTACATGAAAACCTGCTACTAATTCTGATTCGCCTTCTGGAATATCAAAAGGAGCTCGGTTGCACTCTGCCAAAGATGCAATAAAGTAGATTACATAAGCTAATATCAAAATAGGAGATTGTAAAATGTTCCAAGTAACAATTCCCCCAATATGTTTTACATCTCCTAGTGCTTTTATGCCAAACAAATAGATAGGTTCATTAGATAAAATCCCTTGACGATATGATATTTCTTGTAAATTTAATGAACCTGAAGCTACCACAGCAGTAAGAATAGCCAAACCTGCGGGAATTTCATAAGAAACAATTTGAGCCACAGCACGTACTGCACCATACAAAGCATATTTATTGTTTTGACCCCATCCTGCCATTAAAATACCCACTACATCAATAGATACAATTGCCATAATGTAAAACACTCCTACGGTTACTGCCGATCCCAAAAACGCAGGTGAAAAGGGTAAAGCAGCCCAACCTGCAAATACCGCAGAGAATATTACAATAGGTCCTACTGTGAAAAGAACTTTGTCTGCATTTTTTGGGATAATGTCTTCTTTGGTCAAAAGCTTAGTGATATCCGCAATGGTTTGTAATAAGCCATACGGTCCTACTTCAATAGGTCCTACTCTATCTTGGATAAATGCAGAAATTTTTCGTTCCGCATATACTGCAATCAAAGCATATACCGCAATAAAACCTATCGGTATAAGCACAGATAAAATTGTACCTGGTATAAAGTCATATCCCAAAAAGGCTGTGATTCTTTCAAAGAATTGCTGTACACTAGCGGGCGGAATGACATTAAGTATTTCCATATCCAACTTAGCTTGCTTTTCACTTAGTACTGCAAATAAAATCAAAAATTTGATACTTGTAAAAAAATCACAAAAAAATTTGTCAAATATGGGAAAATAACTACCTTTGCAGTCCCAAAGAAAATAAGTACATAGTATGCCAAATCATAAATCTGCTGAAAAAAGGGTACGTAAGAGTGCTGTCAGAAGGTTACGCAATCGTTACCAGCTTTCTAATTGCCGCAGTGCAATCAAAAAATTAAAGAAAATGACAAATAAAGCCGAAGCACAAGCTATGCTTCCAAAAGTATATGCAATGTTAGATAAGCTAGCTAAACGGCATATTATCCATAAGAACAAAGCAGCCAACCAAAAGTCTAAGCTTGCACGCTGGGTTAATGCCATGCCTAATGCCTAAATTAAAATAGCACGTAGAATTTTCTCACTATACTATCTTGCTAACCGCAAATTAGCAAGATAATTTTATTTTTGTGCCGTGTTAAAAAAGATATCTCTATACCTTGTAATAACACTTTGGGTAAAAATTGTTTTTACGCAAGAAAATATCCCAAGAGAGGTAGACGTATGCATTCAGCGAAAAAGTTTGTCTAATTTCGAGCGTTTATGTACTCCCGAGTATATTCATTACCAAAGACATGAACAGCTAAAGTCTTTTTTTGAATATTGTGTAAATCACAACCTTTCCATAAAAGGCGAACTCTACATACGTGAAAAAAATAGGGCAATTCTTCCTGTAAAAGTGTATAATAAAAACAAAGTCTATGTTGGTAAAGCGTATTTTTATCTTATCCAGCAAGGTGATTTTTGGTACATAGATGGTGCTAATTTTCAAAATATCGGGGATGATCGCTCTCCACTACAAAAGTTTAATGCTCTTTTTTTAGAAGGTAAAATACGAGGGTTCTATCATCCCAGAAACCTTCAATCTTGCAAAGATATGGATAAAAAAGCTGAACTATTGGTAAAGCAGCTCAAAAAGCGAAACAAAATACACTCCGTCAAATATGTATGGGATAATGAAGTACTGCAAGATTTTATCAGAAAAAATGAAGATAAGCTTAGTATGCTGGAATACCTACAAAACCATTGTGATACAACCTTGAAGCTGTGTGCAGTAATATTCTCTTATTTAGAGCAGAAAGAAAAAAATTATCTTACCTTATATTTTGAGTACAAGGACAATGATTTTTATTTAGTTGAGTGGGACAACCGCCTACCCAAGCTAGCTAAATTTTTACGAGAGAATGAAACGACCAGCCCATAAGGTAAAAAGACTAATCACTTGGACTCTTTTAGCGGCATCGTTGATATATATTATTTACGAAGTTCATTCCTTTAACTCTTTATGGGATAGCCTTGCCCGTGTTTCTGTAAAAAAAGCTATTACTGCGGCGCTATTTGTATTCCTGTTGATGCTCTTAAATTGGGGAATTGAAGCTAAAAAGTGGCAATACTTAGTTCTAAAAGTTCTTACGCAGTATTCCTACTTGATTTCTTTACAAACGGTTATATCGGGAATTACTTTGGGATTATTCACTCCTAATCGTGTGGGCGAGTACGGTGCAAGGATTTTTTACGTAGAGAATGAGCATAAAGCAGATTTACTAATTTTTGCGTTTATAGACCGAATTGCCCAACTTTGGGTTACGATTTTTATAGGGCTTGGATTTACGTTTTTATATGTAGTTCATATATTGCAGGAATACCTTTATTTTATTTTAGCTTGTGCCGTTTTGCTGTTTATTTTTCATGTTACGGTTATTTTTATGCGAAATAAAATTATTCGTTTTGTTGTCAATCAAAAGAGGTTGAAGCGGTATTTTACAGAGAAAATTTTTCTTTCTTGGCGGGATGTAATTGTAGTGTTGGGGTACGCAGCAGTTAGATATATTGTTTTTGTGCTGCAGTATCTCATTTGGGGGTATTATACAGATGAAAATTATTCTATTCAAGCAGGTTTAATTTGTGTCAACACTATGTTGTTTATCAAGTCTGTGGTGCCCAGTGCAGGATTAAGCGAACTTGGAATAAGAGAGAGTGTTTTAATGTACACTTACAAAAGTTATGGTTTATCCACGTTTACTGCTTTTCACAGTGCTTTGGCTATTTATGTGATAAATTTGCTCATACCTGGGATAATAGGTTTATTGTTCATTATGCGGGCAGCCTTAAAAAGTTCAGAAGTATAAGTTTATGTAGGTAAGAAGTTTTTATTCAGATAATTTTTTTAGTTTTGGGCGTGCCCCTTGCTGACGCAAGGGTCGGGGCATTCCGCACTGCGCTTCGCTTCGGTGCTTCGCTAACGCTT
>JANWVW010000126.1 GCA_025056095.1 Bacteroidia bacterium | reverse complement strand
GTTAGCGAAGTACCGAAGCGAAGCGTAGTGCGGAATGCCCCGACCCTTGCGTCAGCAAGGGGCACGCCCAAAAAAACGTTTCTAAAAAGTCTTTTCTGCGTATCTGCGAATATTTTTTATTTTTGCTTGTTAAGAATATAAAAAGTATGGCAGAAAGCATCATAGAAAAAGTAAAACCTGAATTTTTTCCTAAACACCAAAAAGCCTTATACAAAAGACTAGAAACTAAACATTCTTTTGTAGAAGTAGATGAAAATGACCCCCTAGGTACAGAAATGGTCTTGAACATAGGACCACAACATCCTGCTACGCATGGAGTGCTACGCGTAGTAACTAAATTAGATGGCGAAAATATCCAAAAGTGCGTTTTAGATATTGGCTACCTACACAGGGGAATTGAAAAAATAGCAGAAAATAAGACCTACCAAGAATTTATGCCCTACACTGACCGAATGGATTATTTATCCCCCTATTCCAACAATGTTGCTTTTTGTTTAGCCGTTGAAAAGCTTGCCCAAATTCAAGTACCCGAAAGAGCACAGTATCTTAGAACTATTGCTTGCGAACTTGCACGAATATCTTCTCATTTGTTATGGTTGGGAACAATGGTCATGGATGCAGGTGCTGTATCCATGTTTATGTACACGTTTAGAGAGCGCGAAAAAATATACAGTATCTTTGACCGTTTTGCAGGTGTTCGTTTTACAGTATCTCATTGCCGTATCGGAGGTCTACAATTTGACCCTGACGAAAGCGTAATAAAAGAAATTGATGCCTTCGTCAAAAACTTATACAAAGAACTCAAAGCATGGCACAAACTATTAGATAAAAACCCAATATGGGTGAACAGAAACGCAGGAATAGGAGTAGTTAGTAAAGAGGATGCTATTCAGTACGGCTTTACAGGACCAAATTTGCGGGCAAGCGGTGTTCCTTACGACATTCGTACTTTTGAGCCTTATCTTGTTTATGACCAAATAGATTTTGACGTAGTCATAAGAGAAGAGGGAGATTGTCTAGCTCGGTACTTTGTCCGTATGGATGAAATGGAGCAAAGCTGCCGTATTATAGAACAGTGTATCGCCAAGCTGCCCAAAGGTGATATTCGCGCAGATAACGCTAAGCACACTTATCCATCGAAAAATGAAGTATACTACTCTATGGAAGGACTTATCCATGACTTTATGATGACTGACCTGGGCGTATGTCCGCCAAAAGGTGCCGAAATCTACCACGCTATTGAAGCTCCAAAAGGTGAATTAGGTTTTCATATCATCAGTGATGGCACAGGTTCGCCTTGGCGATTAAAAATAAAGTCCCCTTCTTTCAGCAACTTACAAGTTTTAGAAAAAATGTTAGAAGGGGCTATGGTTTCAGATACAGTAGTTTTAATAGGTTCTGTGGACCCTGTTATGGGCGAAGCAGATAAATAAAAATCAAAAATCCTTCACTTGACTATGGATACACTTGACATAGATGTAAGTAAATATACTAAACCAATCCAAATACATGGTACTGAACCCGCTCAAAGTTTAGCTGAACTTTTACAGCGATATCCTTTGGTAGTGCTAGTTTTTTTACGCCAATTAGGATGCACTTTTTGTAAAACTATGGTACTTAACTTGAAAAAACTCAAAGAAAGCGACCCTAGTTTTCCGCCAATCATATTCGTCCATCAAGGAACAATTGAGCAAGGAAATGCATTTTTTGAAAAATTCTGGAAAGGTCAAATTCATATCTCAAACACAGACTTATCTTTGTTCCACTTCTTTAAGATAAAAGTAGGTAAGGTCAAAGATAGAATTGGTATTCGTACTTTTTTGAAAGGAATTAAAAGTCTATTTACACATGGTTTCAAGGTATGGCAAACTAAACGGATTGGGGATGACAAGCTGCTTTCAGGTACATTTCTATTCCAAAGAGGAAAGTTAGTATGGGCGCACAGGGCTAAATTTGCAGGAGATGAACCTAACTGGAGAATTTTGACAAAATAAGCTCTAAAACAATCTAAGCTCGCAGGACAATCAAAAATAATTTTTCTCTACTCAATCATAACAAAAGCGCCCCAATAATACGGCTCTTTGTACTGTTGTCTAACTTCTTTTTGAGCTAACTCAAATGCTTCGCGCTTAGGCATAGCCTTCTTTTGCCAATTTTCATAAAATTTAGCCATAAGCAATTGTGTAGCTTCATCATTGATCTTCCACAAACTCATCATAATACTCTGCGCCCCTGCTACCTTAAAGGCACGCTGCAGCCCATAAACCCCTTCTTTGTTTGTTTGACCTAGACCTGTTTCACATGCACTTAACACAACTAACTCTGTACTGTCTAACTCCATATTCATGACTTCAAATGCTGTTAATTTTCCATCTTCTTTGTCTAATGGGCGCGCCTGCATTCTATCGTAATCTACTACCCCTGCTAACAACAGTCCTGCGTTTAGCATGGCTTGCATACTGGTCTGATATTGCCCCTTCTTAAAATATCCATGTGTAGCAATGTGCAAAACACGCGGATTTTTCAAAGATTTGACAAATTCCTCCGTGGCATTTGCACCTGTTACAATAATAGCATTGGGAAGAAATGTAGCAATTTGCTTAACTTCTTTTTCTGAACCTTGCAGTGGAAGAATATCTCGAGCTTCTAAGCAGTTAGTACACTTGATTAACTCACTCAAATTCAAGTCTATTTGATATGAAGGATTTCCAATAAGGTAAGCTTTTCCCTTGCTCAAAGGTATGCTTTGTAGTATATCCTTAGTACTTGTAACATTAACTATCTGAATTTCATCACAAAGATACTGCCGTTTATGAGGATTGTACAATGTCGAAAAACTAATTTGGTGAAATACTCCTTCAGGCGAAAGATATACTGTTTGTATGTCCTTCAAAGCTGCTTTGAGAGGTCTCCAATAAACATTGTAGCTAACTTCATCTAATATCTTGTGTCTAATACTACGTTTGTAGTTGATAAGATATTCTTTTTCTAACTTACTACCGTTAGGCATAGTTACCAGTTCAGGATGCTTACTGTTTTTCTTAACTATCAGTGCGAAATATAATACAGGATCGTTAGTTTCATCTTGAATAAACTCTTTTCGGTACAACCTGATTATTTCTACCGCTGCTTCAAAAGGTTTGAGCTTATTTTGGATATCTTTCCAAGTATAAGATCGAGAAGCAAAAGTATGAGCAAAATCTTCGCTTTTTAAGGCAAGCTCTTTTTCTAACTCATTGATTCGTTTATTTAAGCTATCCAAGTTAATTTTCTTTTTTTGACGAATTTCTGCACTAAGATTTTGAGCCTTTGTGTATTTGTCTTTGGTAGCTTTCCATTCTAAATAAAGAGTTTTCAAGCTTTCATCTTGGCTGTTGATAATTCTATTTTTAATTTTTTCAGTGCTATTGAGAATTAGTCCTTTTGTTTCAAGGACTAAATTATAGCTTTGTTCAGTGATTGCGGGATTTTTTTGGTACCGTATAAAAACAAAGTTTTGAAAGGTATTAAAAACGCTTTCTACGTTTGTTTTAAGATATTTTTCTTTCTCGCTTTCGGATAGATTTTTGAAATTAGTTTCTATATCCTGCATTTTAGACTGAATAATGTGCTTAAAAAGTGTCTCTGCTTCGGAATATCTTTTTTGCTGTATATACATAGCAGATAAATTTTCGCAGGTTTGAAGATAAGTGAGATGAGTTTTAGAAAAGACTTTGGTATAAATCTGAAGCGCTTCCTTAAACAAAGATTCGGCTGATGCATACTTTTGCTGTAATCTATAAATACGCCCAAGATTATTACAAGCTGTGGCATAGTAAGTGCTATTCTTACCTAAAGTTTGTGCGTAAATTCTTTGAGAAATCTTGAATAAGGTTTCTGCTGGATAGTACTTTTTTTGAGCAGCATACAAAAATCCAAGATTATTACATGCGCCTGCATACTCTTGATGCTGCTGCCCAAATATTGCAAGTTTTATAGATAATGCTTCTCTATACCAAGTTTCTGCTTGCTCATACTTGCCTGTGGCATAAAATAATCCGCCTAACAAATTGCAAGATGCTGCATAATCAGGATGCTGCTTGCCTAATACAGCTAGGCGAATATCTAATGCTTCTCGGTAAAGTTGTTCTGCTTGTTCGTATAAGCCTTGCTTTTCATATAAAAAACCCAAATTATTGCAAGCCGTAGCATAGTACGGATGTTTTTTACCTAATAAACTTTGGTATACTTGCTTAGCTTCTTTGTAAAGTAATTCGGCTTCGGGATATTTACCTTGTGCTTGGAATGCTTTTGCTAAATTATTAGCTATAGTAGCATAGTAAATATGAGCTTTCCCCACATTTTTTTGTATGATAGACAAGGCTTGTTTTAAGTAAAATTCTGCTTCTGAAAGCCTATCTTGGTTAAGGTATAAATTACCTATGTTATTGCAAGAGGTGGCATATTCTAGGTGCGCTTTTCCTAAAATACGTTCCCGTATTTGTATACTTTGAGTATAAAACTTTTCAGCATCAGCGAACTTACCTTGAATTTCTCTTAAAATACCTAAATTGTTGATAATTTCAGCATACTCAGGAGTTTCAGTTTTTTGAAGCATCTGTAAAATAAAAGCAGCTTCTTGGTATAAACTATCTGCTACCCGAAATTTAGCTTTATTCTTGTAAGCCCAAGCAACATGGTCAAGGCAGACGGCATATTCTACACTGTTTTTGCCTTTTTCCATTGAACAGATTTGTAATGCTTTATTACCGAGTATAATAGCAGTATCAGGTTGGCTATCATGATATTGATAGCACAAACTATCTAAAACTTTCCAGCTCTGTCCGTATGCAAATGAAAAACTAACACAAAGTACAAAAAGAAGTGATACTATGGGCATAAGTTTACAAAGATAGATACAAACACGTAATAAGTCTGAGCATAAAGTCAAGATTATGTTAAACCGATGTTAGTTTTGTATATCTTTGCGTTATGTCTTTACTTGCTCTACTACTGAAAAGAACTGTAAATGTAAGTAATCAAATTGCTAAACGAAAACGCGTAGACCCTATTTTACAACAAAAAAGAGTACTCAAAAAGTTATTGCATAAAGCAGCTATTACTCAGTTTGGTACTTTTTATCATTTTGACGAAATTCTGCAAAGTAAAAATATACAGTTAGAATTCAGAAAACGAGTTCCTTTGCATGATTATGACTCAATTGCACCTTGGTGGCAAAAAGCCGAAGCAGGAGAATCAGATGTAACTTGGCCAGGTAAGGTAAAATACTTTGCTTTAAGTTCAGGTACATCAGGTAGCCCATCTAAGCATATTCCCGTAACCCGAGAGATGATTAAAGCCATGCAAAAAGTTGGGCGAAGAGAAGTTTTAGTACTAGACAATTACAAGTTTCCTGCTAAAATTTTTGATAAACAATTTCTTAGCCTAGGTGGAAGCACTAATTTGCAATATAATGGAATTAACTACCGCGGCGATTTGAGTGGCATTCAAGCCAAAAAGCAACCCCGTTGGTTCAGACCTTTTTTCAGACCCGAAAAAGAAATTACAGATATCCGGGATTGGGAAACTAAACTTCAAAAAATGGTCGAAAGAGCCCCTAAATGGGATGTAGGCATCATTGCAGGTGTACCTGCCTGGGTACAAATTTTACTAGAACGAGTTATTGAATATTACAACCTAAAACACATTCACGAACTGTGGCCAGATTTTCAACTATATATTCATGGAGGTGTTTCTATTGAACCTTATCGCAAAAAACTTCAGTCCTTGTTTGGTAGAGAAGTTTTGTTGATAGATACTTACTTAGCTTCAGAAGGCTTTATTGCTTGTCAAATCCATCCCGATAATAGGGGCATGCTGCTCTCTACCGACAGTGGTATCTACTACGAATTTCTACCTTTCAATGAAGATAATTTTGATGCAGATGGCAATCTCAAAGATAAATTCGCAAAAACCCTTACTCTTGCCCAAGTAGAGCTCAATAAACCGTATGCTTTAATCCTCTCTACCTGCGCAGGAGCTTGGCGATACCTAATCGGCGATGTAATTAAGTTTGTATCTCTTGACCCATACGAAATTATCATTGACGGAAGAACTAAACACTTTTTAAGCATTTGCGGCGAACACCTCTCCGTAGATAATATGACTATGGGACTTAAAAGAGCTTGCGAAATACACAATACAAATGTCAATGAATTTACCGTAGTCGGAATACCTATCGAAAATAGACATACGCATAAGTGGTATCTAGGTACAGAGGACCCTTACCTTAACCAAAATAAAGAGGCGTTCATTCAAACCTTGGATAAACAACTATGCTTGCTCAACGATGACTATGCCACAGAAAGAAAACACGCTCTCAAAGATTTGCAAGTTGAAGTCCTACCTACGCATGTATTTCATGATTTTTTGGCGCACATTGGTAAAGCAGGTGGACAGCATAAATTCCCTCGCGTACTCAAAGGCAAACCTCTTGAACAGTGGAATGAGTACCTCTCTAAATACGTTTACAAAACTAATGACAACTAAACGCTTTACTTTTTTAATCCTGTTTATTGCTTTTGTTGTGCAAACAAGCTTTGTCCCGAAAGAATACTACAATTCTACGGTTGAAAAGCATGTAAAGCAGTACCCCCTCTATCAAACTACTAAAAATAAGCTTTATCGCAAAATTGTAAATAATCAAGTAAAAGTTTTTACCGCTGATGCCATCAATTGGGAAAGAGAACTCTACTACCTACTACAATACAACGCATTGGATAGCCGACAAGCCGAGTACTTTGATTTTAGTATTGAACAAGAATCTAACCGAATAAAAGTTATTGCTACGCGTAAAAAGAATTGTGCATATAAAACGCCACTGGCATCTCAATCGCTATTATGGGATAAAACTACTCAAAAGCCTATTTTTATCCGTAGCCATATTGTGCGCAAAACTTGGTTTTATTGGCAAGATATAGAAAGTAAAGCTACCTTTGAAATTCAAAATGGGCAGTTTTTTGTCAAACGTACTTTTAACCACTTCTTTACTCAAGTAGCTTTCTTTAAGCCCAAAGAAGTTGTAATTTACGGTAATTTTGTATCTGAATGAATGAGCTAGAAAATTTAGACTTTGCCTGGTGCGCTATGCCTATTGCACCTGTCAAAAAAAACCCCGAACACCGTTCAGAATTAGTTACTCAACTTTTATTCGGTGATGTAGTGCAGGTATTAGAAAAAAATAATATATGGTCAAAAATCAAAATTTTGCATGATGAGTACGAGGGCTACGTTTTGACTATGCAGCTCACTAAAATATCGCCATCTCAAGCCCAGCACTATGAAAAACACTACGCACTAATCAATGTTCTAACTACTTCCACAGCACAAGACCAAATTCCTTTAACTATGGGCTGTAGAGTTCCCACTGCGTTAATTCAAGATATCGGTCAAAACATTGAGGTCAAACTGCCTTACCCTAAAAAACTTTTGCTTTCAAAAACAGAAGTAATATTTGATAACTATTCTACTCAAAAGGTAGTGGATTTAGCCAAGCGGTTTTTGTATGTTCCTTACTTGTGGGGGGGGAAGTCAGCATTTGGTTTAGACTGTTCGGGATTTACCCAGCTTGTTTTTAGAATGATAGGAATTTTTATCTATCGCGATGCTCACCAACAAGCTACACAGGGGATCCCGGTTAGCAGTTTATCACAAGCTAAACCAGGTGATTTGATATTTTTTCGAAAGCCCGATGCGGCTAAAATAAGCCATGTAGGCATTTATGCAGGTAATTACGAAGTAATTCACAGTGCAGGTTATGTTCATATAGCCAAGGTAGATGATGTAGGCTTGCACAGTATCTATCAAGAAGGATACTCACACAAGTTAGTAAGCATTCGCAGGTATTGGTAATTCAATTTTTAATAAAATTTTCATTTTTTTGGGCGTGCCCTTGCCCAATGCTCGCTGCGCTCACATGGGCAAGGTCGGCGTGCTTCGGGCTACGCTATCGCTTCGGTGCTTCGCTTCGCTCCGCACTGGGCTAACGCCCAC
>JANWVW010000125.1 GCA_025056095.1 Bacteroidia bacterium | reverse complement strand
TTTGCGTGAGGCATGCGAAGGGTGGGCGTTAGCCCAGTGCGAAGCGAAGCGTAGCACCGAAGCGATAGCGTAGCCCGAAGCACGCCGACCTTGCCCGCATGAGCGTTAGCGAAACGCGGGCAAGGGCACGCCCAAAAAAAATTAAACTTTAACCTTCACACCATCAAAACGAAAATAAACAATGATTGCATAAAAAATTTTGACACTAAGCAAACTCAGTTTTTACATTTAGCAACAGGTTCGTAAAAAAATACATCAACATACTCCTGGGTATTGTATCCCTTATCCTGCGACCAACAAACAAAACTTGCCGTACAAGCAACATTGATACCTATTTTTGAAGTCTTGCCTGAAAGTTTTATAGTCCAAGCAGGCTTTCCAACCTCTTCGGAATACGTGAGCGTGTAATAACCTTTACACACTAAGGTATTTTTGTCTGTTTTAATATCTGAAAGAATTCTTGCTGTACATACAAAAGTGGAATCAGGAAATATTTCCATTTCTGCTCTTTTGCCGCAATACTTGCCCTTAATGTTTTGTATGACTTCTTGTCTTAGGGGTGCCATTTTTTTATTGCAGGAGTATAAAAGAGCTGTAAGGAGCAGTACTAAACATAACCGTGTTTTTTGGATAAACATATTGTAAATATACAAACTATTTCAATTTTGCATTACCTTTGCAAAAAATAAGCAGCCGAGAAAACAATACTCAAATTTTTGAAAAGCTATGGAAAAAGAAATGGAAAAAGAGAAAGAAATGAATAACAATACCGAGAGCGTTGAGCAGGTTCAAAATGAGTTGAATAATCAATTTATTGAAAGTCAGAATTCTGTTGAGCAAGAGGACAAAGCAACCGAGGAAGTAAGACAAGATGACAGTTCTAGGGCGGATTTGTCAGCCCAAGAGAAAGACAATTTGTCAGAACCTAATTTAGCGGAAGAGTTAGCTGCTCTACAAGATAGATTTTTGCGTTTAGCAGCAGAATACGATAACTACCAAAAACGGACACAGCGAGAGCGTTTAGAGTTAATAAAAAACGCAGGAGAGCGCACGATACGGGCTTTTTTACCTGTTGTAGATGATTTTGATAGAATGCTTGCAGTTGTGCAGAATGACCAAACTTTGTCTGACGTAGTAAGAGAAGGTTTTAGTTTAATTCAACAAAAGTTTATGCGTATTTTAAGTGAGTTGGGAGTAAAAGCGATAGAAGCAGTAGGTCAAAAATTTGATTCAAATTTTCATGAAGCAGTAGGTGAGCTTCCTGCCCAAGATGAATCACAAAAAGGCACGGTATTAGCAGAGGTAGAAAAAGGTTACTTCTTAAATGATAAAGTTTTGCGTTATTCAAAAGTATTGATAGGAAAGTAAGTGTATGACGACCAAAAGAGATTACTACGAAGTATTAGGGGTTAGCAGAAATGCTACGGAAGAAGAGATAAAAAAAGCATATCGTAAAAAGGCTATCCAGTATCATCCTGATAACAATCCTGGCGATAAGACCGCTGAGGAGAAATTTAAAGAAGCCACAGAAGCTTATGAGGTATTGAGCAATAAAGAGAAACGCGCTATGTACGACCGCTACGGGCATCAAGGCGTAAGCGGAAGTACTACAAATTTCCACGATTTTGACACTAGCGATATTTTCTCTCATTTTAGCGATATTTTTTCAGGAACAGGTTTTGAGAGCTTCTTTGGTGGCACTAGTCAGAAAAAAAAGGTTAACAGAGGTAGTGATTTAAGAGTAAGAGTAAAACTTACCCTTGAAGAAATTGCTTCAGGTGTAGAAAAGAAAATAAAGGTAACTAAGTTTGTTCCTTGTAGCGCTTGCAGAGGCACAGGGGCAAAAAACTCAAGTTACTATACTTGCCCTACCTGCAAGGGTACAGGTGAAATTAGAAAAATAACTCGCACGTTTATTGGCAGTATGCAGACTGTTTCGGTCTGCCCTGAATGTAACGGAGAAGGAAAAATTATTAAAGAGAAATGTACAGTTTGCGCAGGTGAAGGTAGAATACAAGCAGATGAAATTATTACGGTCAATATTCCGCCTGGCGTGCGCCAAGATATGCAGCTTTCTATAACAGGAAAAGGAAATGCTGCTCGTAGGGGGGGAATAAATGGAGATTTGTTAGTCGTTATAGAAGAGCTCAAACATGAACACTTTGTCAGAGATGAGAATAACAACGTTATTTACGAACTTTTTATCTCTTTACCTGATGCAGCCCTAGGCACTACGGTAGAAGTTCCTACCTTGAAGGGCAGAGCAAAAGTAAAAATAGAACCTGGTACGCAATCCGGTAAAATTCTGCGCATTAAAGAGGGGGGGATTCCTTTTATTCATTCTCAACAAAAAGGGGACTTGCTTATATACGTTAATGTTTGGACACCTCGCAAACTCTCTAACGAAGAGCGTGCTATTTTAGAAAAGCTACGCCATTCTCCTAACTTCCAACCTAACCCCCCAAAAACTGATGAAAAAACTTTCTTTGACCGTATCAAAGACTTGTTTTAAGGATATTTAAGAATTGTTTATTGCTTCAACTTTACCATAGTTATGCCTCCTCCGCCTTGGTCTTCGGGGGCATCGGCGTATGATATTACTTGTTTGTAGTTTTTAAGTAGGTCTCGTGTAATCTGTTTGAGAATTCCATTGCCTTTACCATGCAAAATACGCACTTCTTGCAGACCTGCTAAAATGGCATCGTCTATAAATTTTTCTATGAGCTGTTTAGCAGGTTCTGCACGTTGCCCTCTGATATCTAACTGCGTACTAACTGAATAAATTTTTTGCTTCAACGTCTGTTGAATATTACTTTGATTCTGCTGCGCAGCAGGTACATAAACTACTTTTTGAACATCTTTCAGAGGTAATAACATGGAAATACCTGCCACATTGACTAAAATTTTCTTTTTCTGAACTTCTACCACTTCTCCTATAGCCTGCGTGGAGCGAATCTTGACATAATCACCTTTTTGGATATCCTGGTTTTGTGCGATAATAATAGCCTCTTCTGTTTCTTTCTCTCTTTTACCTTTCTCTTCTAAAACTAAGCCTTCCTGTTTAAGGGCTTCTCTGACTTGTTTTGTAATTTGCTTATCTGCGTTACTCTCTTTAATCGCACGAATAGCTTCTTCGATTTTTTTGTTGGCTTCTTTGATAATTTTAGATGCTGTTTCTTCTGCTTGGCGAATGATTTGTTTTTTTTCCTTTTCTAATTTTTCTTGCTCCTGTTGATATTTTTTCAAAAGAGCTTCTAATTCTTTGTTCTTTTGTGCCAAAGAATGAGTTTGTTGAGTAAGTGTATTTCGTTCTTCGGTAATTATTTGCAAAAGATGCTCTATTTGAGTTTTTTGCTCACCGATAGCGTTTTTAGCGTACTCTAACACATATTCAGGTAATCCTATACGCTGTGCAATTTCCAAAGCAAAGCTACTTCCTGGCAAGCCTACTTTGAGTTGATATGTAGGAGTCATAGTTTGAGTGTCAAAGATCATAGCTGCATTTACGATACCTTCTGCTTGCTGTGCATAAGATTTAAGGTTAAAATAGTGCGTAGTAATTACGCCATACATTTCTTTTTGTAGAAAATAATGTAAAAGGGCTTCTGCAATAGGTCCGCCAAGCTTAGGGTCAGTACCTGACCCAAACTCATCTATCAAAAAAAGTGTTCTTTGATCGCCTTTTTCTAAAAATAACTTCATGTTTTTCAAATGAGCACTGTACGTACTCAAATCACTTTCTAAGGACTGCTCATCTCCAATGTCTGCCATAAACTTATCAAAAACACAGACTTGTGAGTTTTGTCCAACAGGTACAGGTATTCCTGCCTGAATCATCATGGCTATTAAACCAAAAGTTTTCATAGCCACAGATTTACCCCCTGCATTAGGTCCTGAAATTAAAATTACTCTCTGCTGCGGATTAAGTGATGCGGTCAAAGGAATTACCTCATTGATATTTTGTTTTCTTTCTATTTTGTTAAGGACAAGGATGGGATTACGAGCATTTTCTAAATAAAATATGCGGTCTGAAGTAATTTTAGGGCATATCCCTTTTATTTGTATTCCAAAAATAGCCTTAGCACGCACAAAATCTATCTGATATTGAAACTCATAGTTTCGGTGCAACTGTGGCAAATAAGGGCGAATTAAGTCTGCTAAGCGAGTCAAAATTTTAGTAATTTCTCTTTTTTCAGCATTTTCTAATAAACGAAGATCGCTTTGAATCTCTAAACTCTCCTCTGGTTCTATGTAAATGGTTTGTCCTGAAGCTGATTCATCTTGTACAAATCCCTTTATTTTACGCTTATGCTCTGCATACAGAGGTAAAACCATTTTTCCATTCCTAACCGCTAATTGTGCTTCTTCATGTACCCAACCTTCTTTGATAGCATGGCGAAGAATTTGCTCCAATTTTTTGCGTAGCTTATGCTGCAACTCTCGTATTTCTATGCGTATGCGTTGAAGTTCAGCGCTAGCATCATCTTTCAAGTTACCACTATCATCAATAACTGTTTGTATAGCTTGAATAATTTCTTTGGGCACTTTTACCCCATTAGCTAGTTCAAACAGTGAAGGATACTTAGTTTTGCGTTGTTCAAAATAGCGATATAAACGCTGTATGTTTTGTAAAGAAAGTAAAATTTTGTGATATTCTTCGGGTAATAAAAAGCTATTCTGTATCTGCAACTGGTTTAACAAAACATCTACATCATATACATGATGCAGGTCTAACTTTTCATCAAATTGTAGAACCTGCATCATTTCGTAGGTCTGCTTCAATTGGGTAGTAATCCAAATTATATCCGCTTGAGGTAAAAGGTTCTCAATCACTGACTTGGTATGCTCACAAATTGCATTTTGTACAATCTTATCTAAAATGGTATAGTACCCTAATTTTTCACTAATGTTCTCCGTAAGTATCTGCATGAACTAAAAACACAGCAAAGTTATATAACATTTGGATTTTTAGAATGTTCTTTTTCAGGCTATATACATTTGCTGGCATAACTTATTTTTGTACTTTTGCACCCATCAGCTATGAAATACTTCATTATCCATTTATTAAGCTTTACAGTTCTTCAACTTGCATTTGCACAAATAAATAGCTGGGCAGAAGTGTCCACCAAAAAATCAGGTACCATAACCGTACATTATTTAGAACAAGCTCCTTTCTGCTATAAAGAAAAACAAGGAAGCAAACTCACAGGAATAGAAATTGACATTTTTCGCGAGTTTGTTAAGTGGTTAAAAGAAAAGAAAGGTGTAAATGTCAAAGTTGAATACAAGCCTTATACAAAATTCAACGAAGTATACCAAGCTGTAAAAACAAGTAAGGACCCCGCTACCTTTGGCTTAGCTACGGTTACTATTACCCCCGAAAGAATGCAAGAGCTTGATTTTTCTGCGCCCTATTTGAAAAATAGATCCTTAATGGTTAGTGCAGGACAAGTTCCAACAGTTACAAAAGTTGAGGAAATTCCTCAAAAATTCGCTAACATGACCGCTGTAACTGTAAAGAATTCTGTTCATGAACATGATGTGCAGCTAATCAAAGAAAAATATCTACCTAACCTCAACATAGAATACCTAGACCTACCCAAGCAAGTACTAGAAAAAATAGCATCCGATAAAAAATACTTTGGGTATGTAGATTTGATTACCTACTGGGACTTTGTGAAACATAACCCTAAAATTTACGTCAAATTACATAGAGCTTTGACCATCAGCAATGAGAACTTTGGATTTATTCTTCCCAAAGGTAGTGATTGGACGCCGATAATCAACGAATTCTTTGAAGCAGGCTTTGGATTTACGGCTACTAAAATGTATAGAGCAATTTTAGAGGCTCATCTCGGCTTTGAAGTAATCAGTACTGTTGAAATGTACTAAAAGGACCTATTCATACAAACTAACCTATGCGTGCTGACTATTACAAAGATAGAAAATGGACCATTTCAGCTATTATTATCGCTGCGCTAATTGTTTTCAGCATTAGAGTAGCTGTTATGGTATCTGATAGCACGTATAAGTATCAAGCCGATAAAAACATTTTGCGTAAAGTAACTACTTACCCCGCTCGCGGTATGATTTATGACCGCAAAATGAATTTATTAGTTCAAAACCAACCCAGTTATGACCTGTATATTATCCCTCAATATCTTAAAATTGTGGATTCTTCTTTATTTACACAAACGCTAGGCATTAGTCGATACGAGTTAGAAAGGCGCATCCAAGAAGCTGCCAAATACTCCAAAATTCGCCCCTCTCTTTTAGCTAAGCAAATAGACCACGAAACTTTTACTAAAATACAAGAACGATTGTGGCTCAATCAAGGATTTGAAATAGAAATAAAAACTGTACGCAGGTATGAAAAACCCATAGCCGCAGGAATATTAGGCTACATTTCAGAGGTAGACACGGCTACCCTTAGCAAAGATCGCTACTATAAACCTGGCGATTATGCAGGCAAGTCAGGACTAGAAAAACAATATGAAAAGTATCTTAGAGGGCAAAAAGGCGTACGCTATGTAGTAGTAGACGTACATGGTAGAGAATACGGAGGAGTAGCCAACGGAAAATATGACACTATCGCCGTAGCAGGTGATGACCTTATCACAGGTATAGATGCAGATTTACAAGCACTAGCGGAAGAGCTTCTACAACACAAAATTGGTTCTATTGTAGCAATTGAACCTTCAACAGGTGAAATTTTATGCATGGCAAGCAGCCCTACTTATGACCCTAACTTACTCATAGGTTCCGAATTCAGTAAAAATTTTGTTGCTCTCAATAATGACAAAACAAAACCCCTGTACAACAGACCCATACAAGCTTCTATGTATCCCCCAGGTTCCACTTACAAGCTAATACTAGGTCTGATTTGCCAACAAGAAGGAATTATCACGCCTTCACACACATTGGGCTGCGGAGGGGGCTACAATATTGGTACACACACCGTAGGCTGCCATAGACACCCTAGCCCGTTGAATTTAGAAGGTGCTGTGGCAAGTTCGTGTAACACGTATTTTTGCTCTATTTTCAATGATTTTATCATGCATAAAAAATGGAAAAATGCAGAAAATGGCTTCAACGTTTGGAGAGAATACATGCTTGCTTTCGGGTTAGGAAGAAAGTTAGGAGTTGACATTCCTTATGAAGCTAAGGGAAATTTACCCACAGCTGAGCTGTACAACAAACGCTACCGTAAAAAATGGGGAGCAAAAAGTATTATCAGCTTAGGAATTGGACAAGGTGAAATGGGCATGACGCCCCTACAAATGGCAAATGTCGCTGCTATTATTGCTAATCGCGGTTACTATTACACCCCTCATTTTGTGCGAGAGCGTAGAACTAAAACGGGTCTAATTATCAAAGATACTACTTACAAAAAAAATTATGTTCCCGTAGAAAGCAAGTATTTTGAACCTATCATCAATGCTATGGAGCAGGTAGTTAAGGCAGGCACAGGAAGAAGAGCATACATAGAAGGTATTCGCATTTGTGCCAAAACAGGTACCGCTCAAAACCCTTTTGGTGAGGACCATTCTGTTTTTATCGCTTTTGCGCCCCGCGAAAATCCTAAAATTGCTTTGGCAGTATTTGTAGAAAATGCAGGTTTCGGCGGTGAAGTTGCCGCGCCCATGGCTAAAATTTTATTAGAACAGTACCTCAAAGGAGAGGTCATTAGTACAGAACTTAAAAAGCAACTTATAGAAATGGACTTTACTGACCCTACTCCAAAAGACAAAAAGAAAGCTAAACTCAAAACTGAACCTCAAAAACCTGTAAAAGTGGCTGTACAAACTTTACCTGATATCCATCCTGATGAGATACGTGAAGCAGAATAGAGCTTACAAACAAGGGAAAAACTAGTAATAATTAAAAATTTGCGCTGAACACCAAGTTTCGTAACCAAATACCTAAAAATCTTTCTTAATCTTTCTTGTGGTTTCTAACAAAGAACAGTATTAAGAAGTTGAATTTTAATTTTTTGGGCGTGCCCTTGCCCACACTTCGCTTGCGCTTGTGTGGGCAAGGTCGGCGTGCTTCGGGCTAC
>JANWVW010000124.1 GCA_025056095.1 Bacteroidia bacterium | reverse complement strand
CGTCAGCGTAGCCCGTAGCACGCCGACCTTGTGGGCATGAGCGCAGCGAAACGCCCACAAGGGCACGCCCAAAAAAATAAAACTAAAAATTATTCTATTGGCATATCCTTTGCCCACTGCGTTAAAGTTTAACCTTAAAATCTATGAAAAGTTTTCTTCTCATTCTATTTAGTCTTTTTGCAACAAGCTTTGCCCAAATAACTGCCCAACCTGGGCTTTGTAGCATAGTTATTTCTACCCTCAATAACGAACCTATTACGGTTTTATTAGATAACGCAGTTCAAAATCCTACCCCTCAACCTACCATCACGCTTGACGGCATACCCGCAGGTACACACAATATCAAAATAAACAGACACACAGGAATACTCTCCTACACTGTTGTAGATAAAACTGTTTTACTGTACCCTAACACAAGAGTGAGCTATGTACTGCAAATCAACAGCTTATATCAGTACGACCTTGTACCTACGGGAACCCAGCCTTGGTCGCCTACTCCTGCATTTACTCCGCCCATAGAAGGATATAACGGACCTTATGGATGCCCTGCACCTACATTGAACGCCCGAGATTTTGATGCCCTAAAAGAAACCATTAAAAACCAGCCCTTTGGGAATGTACAATTGAGTATTGCTAAACAAGCTATCGCCAACCATTGCTTACTTTCTCAGCAAGTAGCAGAATTAGTGCGTTTGTTCAACTTTGAAAACGAAAAATTAGAAGTAGCTAAATTTGCTTATACACATACTTGCGACCAAGGTAGGTACTTTGTGGTACATAACGCTCTAACTTTTCCAACTTCAAAAGAGGAATTAAGCAGATATATTCAAGAAACAGGTAGTGGGCAATTTAATCCTAATCAAATGCAAAATTGGAACAATCCTTGGGGAAATCCTTGGAATACTACGAACTCTCCCCTTCCAGATTACAGCGGACCTTACGGTTGCCCTGCACCTACTTTGGATGCAGCTGCTTTTACCCAAGCAAAACAAACTATTTCAGCCAATAGCATCGAAAACACTCGTTTAATTGTAGCTAAGCAGATTATTCGGAATAACTGTATGTTAGCTTCACAGGTTGCTGAAATTATGCGTTTGTTCAGTTTTGAAAACACAAAACTTGAAATTGCCAAATTCGCTTACGCTTACACTTGTGATAAAGGACGCTACTATATAGTTAACAAAGAGCTTAGACACAGCAGCTCTATACAAGAACTAAATGACTATATTCAGGGCAGGTAGCTAAAAGTCTAAACAATTGGTTAGCCGTTTAGAGCAAATTTTTTGCTTATTTGAGATTTTGCGCTTACTTTTGCAAAAAGCAAGGTTATTCAATTTATGAAAAGAAGTACTTATTTCGTTATTTTAATTCTATTCTTTTTTCAATTCGTACTTGGACAAGAAGCAAATTCATTACAAAAGGCTTTTTCAAAGGCTTATCAAAAGCATCCGAATATTCCTTACGGGCTGTTAGAAAGCATGGCTTATAGCGCTTCTAGGATGGAAAACTTACAACCTCTTTCCGAAGAAGAGCATCATCAACCGAATAGATACGGTTTATTTGGCTTAGTTAAAGATGGAAAAGGCTATTTCAAAAATAATTTGCTAACAGTGTGTGAATACAATCGTGTATCTATAAGTGAATTTTTGAATAATCCTGCATTACAGATTGAATGCGTAGCCGCTTATCTTGAAGCACTTATTCAAAAACATAGAGCTACCTTGTTAGACCTCAAAACTTATAAGCCTGTATTAGAGGAGTTTATGGAAATTCCTAACTACAAAGATGAAATCAACACTTATGCAAGAAACGTGTACATTTATGACATTTTTTATCATGCACAAAAAGGCTTTGATGCGGCAGGCGTTCATCTCGATCCTATACCCGTGGACATGGCAAATATTTTTGATAAAGAAACCCTCAAAATACTACAAAGCCCAAAGATTAACCTCAATGCTACTACTAAAACTATCACTACAGATTATCCCCCTGCTTTATGGGTTGCTAGCCCACATTATTCATCAAGAGGAAGTTCTAGCGTTTCAGCCATAGTAATTCATACAGTACAAGGTAGCTATGCAGGATGTATCTCTTGGTTTCAAAATCCTTCTTCAAATGTATCTGCCCATTATGTAATTCGTTCTTCTGATGGGCAAGTTACTCAAATGGTACGCGAAATGCATAGCGCTTGGCATGCCAAAAGTGCTAATCCCTATACGATTGGTATTGAACACGAAGGCTATGTAAGCAACCCTTCTTGGTATACACCTGCTATGTACAATTCTTCAGCAGCCTTAGTGCGCGACATTTGCGATGATTATGGCATTCCTAAAACCAGCTGCTATAATGGACCTGCACATAGTGGCTTAGTAACTTTACCCTCTTCTTATAAAATCAAAGGACATCAACACTACCCTGCTCAAACCCACACTGATCCAGGAATACATTGGAACTGGGCAAACTACTATAACCTCATAAATAATATTACTACTTCCCCTTGTAACACTCCCACAGGTTTAACCACAAATAGCATCACTACTAATAGTGCTACTGCATCTTGGACAGCTGTTTCTGGTGCTGTTTCTTACACTGTACGGATAGCACCTGCCAGTTCTACCGCATGGACATCCTATACTACTACGAGTACAAATTTTACATTTTCAGGTTTGAGTAGTGGTACAAGCTATCAATGGCAAGTACGTACAAACTGCAGTGCAGGAAGTTCAACCTATTCTGCTTCACAAAATTTTACTACTCTAACTGCTACCTGCAATGTACCAACAGGCTTAGCCACCAAGAATGTTACCTCTAATAGCGCTCAACTTTCGTGGTCTGCTGTAACAGGTGCAGTTTCTTATACCATTCAATACAAACTCTCCTCAAGCTCTACATGGACAACGGTTAACACTACTGCTACTACCTACAAGTTATCGGGATTAAGTGCTAATAGTGCTTATCAATGGCAAGTGCGAACAAATTGTAGCTCGGGAAGCTCTGTTTATTCCACTGCACAAAACTTTACCACAGAACCTAATAGCGCTACTACTTGCGCAGGAACTTGGATGGATAGCGGAGGGAACAGTACTAATTACAGTAACGGTGAAGATTATACTTTCACGATAGCCCCTACGGGAGCTTCTTCCGTGAGTGTAACTTTTACCAGTTTTAGTTTAGAAAATGGATATGATTTCTTATATGCCTATGATGGCACTTCTACCACGGCACCGCTAATTGGTACTTACACAGGTACAACTTCGCCAGGAACTATCACGGCACTTAGTGGAGCAATTACTTTTAGATTTGTATCTGACGCAGCCACTACTGCATCAGGATGGATAGCTAATTGGAATTGCACACCTTGCAATAATCCTACTACTTTTTCTACTACTTCTATTAGCACTAATAGTGCAACTCTAAACTGGAATGCTGTTCCAAGTGTAGCTACTTATGAAGTTCGGATCAAACCCGTTAGCAGTTCTGCTTGGACAACTTACTCAGGAATTACTACTAATTCATACACAGTTACAGGATTAAACCACAGTACAAATTATGAGTGGCAAGTAAGAAGTTTTTGCAACAGTGCATTTAGTGCATCTACTCTTTTTACCACTTCAGCACCGCCGTGCAATGTACCCACAGGACTTAGTACTACTAATATCAATACTACCACAGCTACCTTGAATTGGAACGCCGTTACAGGGGCTACTTCTTACACGGTAGAATACAAACCTGCATCTGCTTCAACATGGACAAGTCAAAATACTACAGCTTTGCTATTTAACTTGTCAGGGCTAAGCGCCTCTACCTCCTATCAATGGCGAGTAAGAACTAATTGTGGCAGTGGCTCATCAGCTTTCTCTTCAATACAAAACTTTACTACCCAACCCCCTTGCTACGATCCTAATGAAAGCAACAACTCTTCTACTACGGCAACTGTTCTTGCTTTAAACTCCTCAAAACAAGGTAAAATATGCGGCAGCAGTACAGATTATGACTGGTTCAAAGTAACCTTAACCTCTACCTCTAATCTTAAAGTTACTCTTTCTAACCTGCCTGACAACTATAACATGGAGCTATACGTAGGAGGTACTTATCAAACAGGTTCATACAATTCAGGAACTACTAACGAAGTAATTTCTCTTTCTAATAAGCCCGCAGGAAATTACTACTACCGTGTATATGGTGCAACCCCTTCAAACGCAAATAGCTTGTTAGATTATACTATTGCGGCTACTAACGTTTTGTTGAAAGATGAAGAAGTTGCTGACATAAGTATTCCTGAATATATTCCTGAACCTGTTATGTTCCCGAACCCTGCCCACAATGAAGTATTTTTTGACATTGTAAGTATCATGGCTGAAAATATAGCAGTTCAGATTTTTGATTTGCAAGGTAAAATAGTAAAAGAACAGTTTTTAGGGCAAAACATAGGTGAAAACATCTACACTGTGTCTTTACAGGACGTAGGTCAGGGCGTTTATATTGTCAAATTAGTGCAGGGCAACAAAATTAGCTTCCACAAGTTAGTGTTGTATTGAAGCTAACAGCTGTAAAAAAAAAGAGTATGGTAACGCTTTATAGCTGCTATTTTTAGCAGGTCTGAAAAGATATTTTTTAACTTTGGGCATGTCCCTTGCTGACACAAGGGAGAGAACATTCCACATGTAGCCCGCAGCGCGCCGCCCTTGTCGGCTTTTGTTCACAAGGGCACGCCCAAAATAAAAAATCTATCTAAATAAAATCCAAAATCCCTATTTTTGCAAGTATTATGCTAACTTTAGCCTACCTTAGACAACATAAAGACGAAGCTATTCAACGCCTGCAAGTTAAACACTTTTCACAGATAGAACTGATTGACAAAGTTCTAGAACTGGATGAAAAACGCCGCCAAATCCAAAAACAATCCGATGATATAAAAGCCCAACAAAACCAGCTTTCTAAACAAATAGGACAATTTTTTGCACAAGGTAAAAAACAAGAAGCCGAGCAAAAAAAAGCAGAAAGTGCTTCTCTCAAAAGTCAAGCCGAAAACCTAATCAGAGAATTACACTCTATTGAACAAGCAATTGAAGAGATATTAGTTCTCATTCCGAATACACCACACAGTTCAGTGCCACAAGGTAAAAGTGCAGAAAATAATGTACTTGTCAAAGAAGGTGGTCAAAAACCGAACTTATTTCCCAATCCACTACCCCATTGGGAATTAGCTAAAAAATTAGACATTATTGACTTTGAACTGGGAGCAAAAGTAACAGGAACAGGCTTTCCCGTATACAAAGGTAAAGGTGCCAAATTAGAACGCGCCCTGATTAACTTTTTTTTAGACAATGCCGTTGCCGCAGGCTATAAAGAAGTAACTCCACCTATTTTAGTCAATAAAGAAAGTGCCTTCGGTACAGGACAACTCCCCGATAAAGATGGACAAATGTACTACATTGCCCAAGATGAACTATACTTGATTCCCACAGCAGAAGTACCTATTACCAACCTTTACCGAGATATGATTATTGAAGAAAAAGATTTACCTATCAAAAACTGTGGATATACGCCTTGTTTTCGTAGAGAAGCAGGTTCCTATGGGGCGCATGTACGTGGATTAAACCGCTTACATCAATTTGATAAAATAGAAATTGTACAAATTACCAAACCTGAAGACTCTTATCGCGCCCTGCAAGAAATGTGCGACTATGTGGAAAGCTTGCTCATTAAGTTAGAACTACCTTATCGTATCATACTGCTATGTGGAGGAGATATGAGCTTTGCATCAGCAAAAACTTATGATTTTGAAGTCTATTCCGCAGCCCAAGATAAATGGTTAGAAGTAAGTTCCGTAAGTAATTTTGAAACTTTTCAGTCTAATCGATTAAAACTACGCTATCGCACTGCGGAAAAGAAAAACGAACTTGCCCATACACTTAATGGTAGTGCACTAGGTATGGCGCGGGTAGTAGCCGCTTTGATAGAAAATAACCAAACCGAAGATGCTCATGTCAAAATTCCTGCATGTTTGCAACCTTACACAGGTTTTGATTTAATTTGAGTAGTTAGATTTAGTTAAATTTGAACACAAGCTCAATTTCTCTGTGTTGAACTTAATTCTATTTTTGCCACAAATATGAAAATTACCGTTATCGGAACAGGCTATGTGGGCTTAGTAACAGGCGTTTGCTTTGCTGAATCAGGCAATCATGTAGTATGTGTAGATATAGATGAAAATAAAGTCAATTTGCTGCGCCAAGGAATTCCCACTATTTACGAACCAGGTTTAGAAACTTTGCTAAGAAAAAACCTAGAGGCTTCTAGAATTCAGTTTACCACTAACCTTGTAGAGGGCATTCAGCACGGTAAGGTAATATTTTTAGCTTTACCTACTCCGCCCAATGCAGATGGTTCAGCAGACCTTAACGCCGTACTCAAAACTGCCGAAGCTATTGCTAAGCACTTAACAGAGTACAAAGTTATCGTAAACAAAAGTACTGTTCCCGTAGGCACAGGCGAAAAAGTGAAAGAAATTATTAAAAAATACACTCAAATTGAGTTTGACGTAGTTTCTAATCCCGAATTTCTCAAAGAAGGAGTAGCAGTTGAGGATTTCATGAAACCTGAACGTGTAGTAGTGGGCGCAGATAATCCAAAGGCTTTCAAAATTATGCAAGAACTATACGAACCTTTTTTACGATCAGGTAATCCTTTGTTAGAAATGGACATTCGTTCTGCTGAAATGACAAAATATGCCGCTAACGCTTTTTTAGCAATGAAAATCTCCTTCATGAACGAAATTGCTAATTTATGCGCGCTGGTAGGCGCAGATGTAGATAATGTCAGAAAAGGTATTGGAACAGATTCTCGTATTGGCAAAAGGTTCATATTCCCTGGTATAGGCTATGGAGGTTCTTGTTTTCCCAAAGATGTTCAAGCTTTGTACAAAACAGCAAAAGAGTATAACTATGATTTTCAAATTTTAGATGCTGTAATGAAAGTTAATCAAAAGCAGCGTCTCAATTTTATACAAACTGTTTTACAGCATTTTAATCATCAACTCAAAGGTAAGCAGCTTACTATATGGGGGCTTGCTTTCAAACCCAACACAGATGATATTCGAGAAGCACCCGCACTCACTATTATAGATGCTTTGCTACAAGAAGGCGCTAGACTGCATGTTCACGACCCTGAAGCTTTACGAAACGTGCAAAAACTTTATGGTGATAAACTTGTCTATTTTACAGACCCATACAAAGCTCTCATAAGCTCAGAAGCTTTGCTCATCCTGACAGAATGGAACGACTATCGCACTCCTGATTTTGAGCAAATAAGCCAAAACTTAAAAAACAAGCTCATTTTTGATGGCAGAAACATTTATTCCCTATCCAAAATGCAGGAATTAGGCTTTACTTATTACAGCATTGGCAGAAAAACGATATATTCCTAAATGTCAAGAAGTTTGTTCGTAAGCGGGTTCAGGTGAAAGTGCAGTATTTCGCACAACTCTGATAATCTTTTGTATGTTTGACTCTTTCTTATCTTTCATCAACACCACATCTACGCCTTGCATAGTTTTAAGGTACAAAACAAACAGTCTGCCTTCTCTGCGGTAGGAAAGCATCAAGTTTTTAGGATTGACCGTGTAGTGTTGGATCCCAAATCTATTTTTGACAAATACGGTAAAGAAAAATTTGTAGTAAGTAGTAACTTTACCCGAATGCACGTCTAATAAAACAATGTTATGCTTGGTCAGATAGTAGAGAACAAAAGCCCCTGTCAACTTCATCAAAAATGAGATTAAAGGGATAAGTAAAACATCATATCTAAAATATCTGACCAAGGGTCCATGCCATAGTGTCCAAGCGCTAGAAGACATTATACTGAACACAATCACTAAGGTAGCAATTAACCTTGCTCTTATTTTTTGCTTAAATTCAAATACTTTATTCAGGGGCATTTCCACACTGTACAGTTCTGTAAAAGGTAGGTCTAATTGTATTTTCATACTTACTGCTTAACAAAAATACGCACTTTTTAGATTGATTCTGTTGTATTTTTGTACAAAAAAATGATGGTCAGGTTTTAGTTTTTTTGGCGTGCCCTTGCCCACACTTCGCTTGCGCTTGTGTGGGCAAGGTCGGCGTGCTACGGGCTACGCTATCGCTTCGGT
>JANWVW010000123.1 GCA_025056095.1 Bacteroidia bacterium | reverse complement strand
AGCGTAGCCCGTAGCACGCCGACCTTGTGGGCATGAGCGCAAGCGAAACGCCCACAAGGGCACGCCCAAAAAATTAACATTCAATTCAGCATCGTTTCTTATGTGGTATAGGTAGCTAAAACACTCTTTCCACCTACTACACTTGTATTTAACTCAACCTGTAAATCAACCCAAGTGGGCATAAGTACATCTACCCGCGAACCAAACTTAATAAATCCTATTTCCTGCCCTAAACTAACAGTTTCATTTTGTTTGAGATAACACACAATCCTGCGAGCCATAGCTCCTGCAATTTGCCGCATGGCAATTAAAATGTGTTCATTTTGTATTTCTATGTAAGTCCGTTCATTTTGTAAAGATGCCTTGGGCTGCCAAGCAGGGCGATGACTCCCCGCAAAGTATTCCACCTTTTTTACTACTCCCGATATAGGACTGCGATTGACATGCACATCAAAAGGACTCATAAAAATAGAAACCTGTATCCACTCCTTACCTTGATGCATAACCTTCTCAATGACTACCACCTTTCCATGAGCAGGAGCTACTACTACATTACTCTGCTGTGGAACACAAACACTCGGATTTCTAAAAAATTGCAATACAAACAACCATAACACAGTACTTACACAAGCTACACTAATCGCACCAAAAGTATACTTTGGATACAAAAAATAACACGAACTATAAACTAAAACTAACCCAAATGTAGCCCATAAAATAGTTTTGTATCCTTCTCTGTGTATCATCTATTTTTCAATTATTTTGAAAAGTTCGTCTAATTTGGGCGTCAAGATAATTTCGGTTCTACGGTTTTTTGCTCTACCTTCGGCAGTAGAGTTATCTGCACGAGGTACGAATTCTGCTCTACCTGCTGCTGTAAGTCTTTTTTCAGGTACTTTGTACTCTTGGCTTAATATGCGTACGATGCTATTTGCACGCGCGGTGCTTAAATCCCAATTGTCTTTGTAGAGAGCATTTTTTATAGGCAGGTTATCAGTATGTCCTTCTACTAAAATATCAATATCGGGATTTTTAAGCAGCACGGTTGAAAGTTTTTTAAGCGCTTCTTTTCCTTTTTCCTCTACTGTGGCGCTACCTGATTTGAATAAAAGCTTGTCGTTCATCAACACGTATATTCTACCGTTTTTCATTTCTACGGAAAGTTCATCTTTATTAAAACCTAATAAAGCATTTTTGACCACAGTGTTAAGGGCTTTTAGGGCTGAATCTTGGCGACTCATAATTGCTTCCAATTCTGCCACTCGTTGCTCTTTTTGTTTGAGTAAGCGTTCTCTTTCAGCTAATTCTTTATCCTTCTCTTGTAATTTTTTATCTCGTTCTGCAATAGATTGCTGTGCACTTTTTGAGAGCATTTCATTTTTTTCTTTTTCGGCTTTGAGTTTTTTTTCCAAAGCTTTGATAATTGAGTCTTTTTCCTGATTGATATTTTTCAAGTAAGCAATTTCTGTGTCTTTGTCCAAAATGGATCTACCTTTTCTTTGAAGTTCATTTTTTTGAGCATCAATAATACTTTGAAGGTTTTGTTTCTCGCTTTGATATTCTTGATTAAGTTTTTGATAATTTTGTTTTTGTTGAGCAAGTTGTGTTTCGCACTCTTTATTTTTTTGGTTAAGCTGTTGATTTTCTTGTTGGGCATTTTTGAGCTCATTTTGCAGAACACGTATTTTTTTACCTTTTTGTGTAGTATCTGCCTTGAGCGAATTATTTTCATTACAAAGTGCATCTCGTTCTTTTAGTAACGCTTTGAATCGCTTGCCATCAGTCAAATAGACCTTAGTTTTTCCACCTTCGTTGCACTTTTTGGGCATAGCGCAGTGAGAGATAAAAATCCAAACCCCTGACAAAATAAAGAATACTCCAAGCTTTTTAAGCATGGTACAAAAATAAAGGTAAAAACAGAGTTTATCTCCAAGAACAATCGGTAAATTTATTTACTACATGCCATAATCTAGTTCAAAAGATAATTTAGAATAGGCAACGTAAGTTTATGCTGTACTATTTTCGCAAAAGGGAATTGTGCGACAATTTAAAATAAACTTTTGTATGCAATTTTTTAATCATTTATTTGTGTCCAAAGTCTGCGGGATTTTCGCCCCATTTATCTGTTTCCCATTTTTTTACAGCGGTAGAGTAAGTATGTTGGTGAAGCCAATCTACGGCATGGTCTATAACTCGCCATATTGGTTCAGTAATTTCATTACGTGCTAATTGAGTACACACTGTTTTTCTCTCTACCCACTTAATAGCAACTTTGGAATCTGAATAAATAGTATGAATGAGCAAATTATGTTTTTGAATGAATGCTAATGCATCCACAATAGCCAAAAATTCGCCAATGTTATTTGTACCTATATCGAAAGTTTTCCTAAAAAGTTCCTCTTGTGTATCAGTTTTTACTGCCCTGTATTGCATTGCACCTGGGTTACCTCGGCAAGCTGCATCTACACAAATTGTGTGTTCAAATAAGTCCTTTGGTAAAAGGATGTTTTTTTTGTTAGAATGAAGATTAAAATACTCCCAACCTGACCTGAAAGCTGCTTGTGCTTCGCTAAGCGAACTAAAACTCTTGTATTTTGCGCCTTTATATCCCTTAACCAAAGGTAAGACCTTCTCCCATGAGTCAAATATCCCAATGGATAAACCTTCCCATACCACGTAATACTTCTTTTTCATTTATGACAAATGTGCTGTAAATTTATAGGCTGTTTGAGAAAAAATACTTAACTTTGCAAAGCTATGGAAAACAATAAATTTGATGCAGAGCAAATTCGCAAGAATCTTCAAGAGACTTCCCAAATATCTATGGAAGCTATGCGCGCAATGGTAGAAAACTTGAACCAACAAATGGAATTAGCTATGCAAACGAACAAAAAAATGGCAGAAATTCTAAGCGCGCAAATGGATGCTATGACCAAAAATAACATTGAAATGATGCAAAAAATGGCAGCACTTATCAACAAACAAATGGAGAAAATAAACACACAAAAAAAGGAGCAGTAAGCTAACCTTTTTATTTGCATAAAAAGCAGATTTCGGTCTGCTTTTTATTTTTTATGTGATTGAATAAAACTGTACAAAGGTGCTGAACTCAACACTTTTTTTTATCTAATTTTTAGTGTTACTTTGCAAGCATGATGACGTACGACGAAATTGTAGCTTTACTGGGAAATCAAGCAGACTATTTGCTCAATCATGAATGTAAAACCATTAGTAAAGAGTTATTACACAAACCGAATCCAAATTTTATTGACCAAGTATGGGTTGGATCGGACAGAAACCCACAAGTACTTCGGAGTTTAGGACAGTTGTTTGGCAGCGGAAGGTTGGCTAATACAGGTTATTTGTCTATTTTACCTGTAGACCAAGGCGTAGAGCATTCAGGTGGAGCTTCTTTTGCCCCTAACCCCATCTACTTTGACCCTGAAAACATCATAAAGTTGGCAATTGAAGGGGGATGCTCTGCTGTGGCAACTACTTTTGGAGTATTAGGTGCAGTGGCACGTAAGTATGCCCATAAAATTCCTTTTATTGTCAAAATTAACCACAATGAGTTTTTAACTTATCCCAACAAATATGACCAAATTTTGTTTGGTACTGTAAAAGAAGCTTGGAATTTAGGTGCAGTTGCCGTAGGTGCTACAATCTATTTTGGTTCGCCTGAGTCTTCCCGACAAATTGTAGAAATAGCTGAAGCTTTTGCTCTAGCCCATGAACTTGGCATGGCTACTATCCTTTGGTGCTATACGAGAAACAGCGCTTTCAAAACCAACGAAAAAGACTATCATACAGCTGCTGACCTTACAGGACAAGCTAATCACCTTGGGGTTACTATCCAAGCAGATATTGTTAAGCAAAAACTACCTACTAACAACGGAGGTTTTACTGCCCTTAAATTCGGTAAGACTCATGAAAAAATGTACACTCATCTTACTTCTGACCACCCTATTGACCTGTGTCGTTATCAAGTAGCGAATTGCTACATGGGCAGGGTAGGTTTAATCAATTCAGGAGGAGAGTCCAAAGGGGCTACTGACCTTGCAGAAGCTGTTTTTACGGCTGTGGTAAATAAAAGAGCAGGAGGCGCAGGTTTAATTTCTGGTAGAAAGGCGTTTCAAAAGGATATGAAAGAAGGTATAAAACTGTTAAATGCTATCCAAGATGTGTATTTGAATGATAAAATTACGATTGCTTAATTGAAGTGCGTGTCTAAGTGAAAAAGAAAATGCTTGGGCGACTCACTTACAAGGGTCGCCCAAAAAAATATCTATTATTCTAACTTATTCCTCAGATGCTAATGCTTCTGCACCACTTACAATTTCTGTAAGTTCTGTGGTAATTGCAGCTTGTCTAGCTCTATTGTAACTGATATTAAGCTGATGAAGTAGTTCGGCTGCATTTTCTGTAGCTGTATCCATAGCTGTCATGCGAGAAGCTTGTTCGGCTGCATTAGAATCCAAAAGAAAACGATAAAAGTTTATTTTGAGAGACTTAGGTATCAAATCTTTAATTATGGTTTCGGGCGAAGGTTCAAAAATATAATCGGTATTGTTTTTAGGCTTACTGGAAGTTTGAGCAAACATTTGCTCTGCTTTGATAGGCAAAAAAGGTTCTACTATTCTCAATTGCGAAATTACATTCTTAAATTGGTTATACACTACCTCTACTACATCGTACTTCTCTGACTTAAAATCTTCCATTATTTTATCAGCAATAGATGCAGCTACTTCAAAAGAAAGTTTTTGAAAAATTCCTGGGTATTGGGCTACTACCTTATAGTTTCTACGAGTAAAATAATCTGCACCCTTTTTTCCGACACAAACTAAGTGGACATTTCCTTTTTGATGCTGCGTATGATATTTCTCTTCAATAGTTTGCAAAGTAAGTTTGATGATAGCTGAATTAAAGGCACCGCACAAACCTCTATCTGCTGTAATAACTACCAAAAGAACATTATTAACAGGTCTTTCTACTAAGTATGGGCTTCCTTCTACGGCATCGGCGTTTTGAGAGAGGTTAGCCAAAATTTCTTGAAGTTTATTGACGTAAGGGCGAATTTGTATTATGCTGTCTTGTGCTTTTTTGAATTTAGACGCAGCTACCATTTTCATCGCTTTGGTAATTTGCTGCGTACTTTTAACTGCTTTTATTCTATTCCGTATTTCTTTTAGGTTACCCATGCTGCGAAATAAGGAAAATTTTACTGAACTACAATACTTTGAATTAAACTTTCATCTACCAATATACGCCCACAATTTTCACAAAAAATAATCTGTTTCATTAACCGTACTTCTGTGCGCCGCTGTGGAGGAACTGCATTAAAACACCCTCCACAAGATTCTCTTTGAATAGGTACAACTACTAATCCGTTCCGTACATTATCGCGGATGCGCTTATAGCCATTAAGCAAACGAGCTTCTATTTTGGCTTCGGCTTTTTTTCTCAATTCCAAGTAATACTCTTCTTCTTTTCGTGTACTTTCTAAAATTTGAGTTAATTCGGATTTTTTTGTGTTTAGTTCAGCTTTTTTGGCAGCAATCAATTTTTTGGTTTCTTCTAATTGCTTTTTACTCTCTTCTATGGGTTCTTTTCGGTCTTTGATATGCTTTTCGCAAACTTCAATTTCTAATTTTTGCAAGTCAATTTCTTTGCTTAAAGCTTCAAACTCTCTGTTATTTTTGACATTATTTTGTTGCTTAGTATACTTTTCAATTTTGGCTTTGCACTCTTTTATAGTGATTTCGTAGTTTTTAACTTCGCTTTGAAGCGTGTGTAAGTTTTCCTCAATTTTTCTAAAACGGTTTTCTAATCCAATCAATTCATCTTCTAAGTCTTTAACTTCATTGGGTAAGTCGCCACGAATTTTTTGAATTTCATAAATTTTAGTATCAATAGCTTGTAAATAGGCTAGGTTAATGAGCTTTTGTTCTATCGGATTGGTAGTAGTTTCCATATCAAAGCGTGCAAAGTTACAAATAATTTTCTAATTGGACAAGTTAGGTTCTTGCCACCTGCCATCTTCTTTGATTAAGTTAATCAGTTCATCTAACGCGTCTTTTTCTAAAACTCCTTTTTTGACTATCTCTTTACCTCGCCAAAGGGATACTACTCCAATCCCCGTACCTACATAGCCATAGTCTGCGTCTGCCATCTCTCCAGGTCCATTGACAATACAGCCCATTACGGCAATTTTTACACCCTTTAGATGCTCTGTTTTAGCTCTAATTTTTGCAGTTACTTCTTGAAGGTTAAACAAAGTTCTGCCACAAGATGGACAAGAAATATATTCTGTTTTAGTAATACGACTGCGAGCCGCTTGTAACACATTGAACGTAGTTTTTATACTGTCCTTATTAACCTGCCCCGCTACAAAAACCCCATCGCATAAGCCATCGGCTAATAAAGCGCCCAGCTCACTGCCTATTCTCACTTGATAGGTTTCCATATCTTGATTTAGGTAGTGATGATAAGCAAATACTACGGGATTTTGCAAGTTTAGCTCCATTAACCTATGTACTACGCGGTGGTAGTAGCGAGCATAATGATTGGAAGTATCATTGAGTATAAAAACTGCGTTCGGATATTTTTGCAAAATATCTATGTACTCGCCGTTCCAAAAGACAGTACAATCATTGATAGATAAAAAAAGCACGGGATTTTGTAAAGGTGCAATAGGAATAACATGCTCACTAGGGTCAATAAAAGGTAAGGGCTGATTGAGCGTAACAAACTCTTTCCACTGTAACAAAGGAAAACTATTTTCTTGTTTTAGTCTTCTCCAAGTAGGATAGTCGTAGATAAATTTGAGTCCCATAGGTGGGCTAAAAGTAACCGGCTGATTGCCAAGATATACATAATCTACTGCTGTATCGGAGCTATTCCATTTGTCAGACTGCGAATTATACGTGTAACCTAATTCTTGCATTAAAGTGTAATTCAAACTTTGGTCAGATACATCGGCTATTACACAAGGTACATGAGTGTGTCCAATATTTTCTAATTCAGTAGTTTTTCTCCGATTGTAGCTGTATGGATTGATAAGATAAGTTGTATATTCAGGTATAGGTTTGGTAGGAGGATTATTTTCCAATTCTTTGGCATACTGAACTAATTTTTTTGCCACAGGTATTTCAAATTCAGGATCTTCGGTGAGGGATACGCGAACAGTATCGCCTAAACCTTCTGCTAAAAGTGTTCCTATACCTACTGCGGATTTTAGTCGCCCATCTGGACCATCTCCTGCTTCGGTTACCCCAAGGTGTAAAGGATAGTTCCAACCTAATGCATCTATGCGTTTAACTAATAGTCTGTATGCTTGTATCATTACCCAAGTGTTACTGGCTTTCATAGAAAGCACTACGTTGTGATAGTTATGGTCTACGCAGATACGTAAAAATTCTAGCGCTGATTCTACCATTCCTTCGGGCGTATCTCCGTATCGGCTAAGGATTCTATCGGATAAAGACCCATGATTTGTGCCGATGCGCATAGCAGTGCCATACTCTTTGCATATTTTTACTAAGGGTGAAAATCGCTCATAAATTCGTTCTAATTCGGCTTGGTATTCGCTTTCGGTATATTCTTTTATTTGGAATTTCTTTTTATCTGCGTAATTCCCAGGATTGATGCGGACTTTTTCTACGATTCGGGCTGCTAATTCTGCGGCATTTGGTGTAAAATGAATATCAGCAATAAGAGGGGTGTTGTAGCCTCTTTTTCTTAGTTCAGCTTTGATGTTTCTAAGGTTTTCAGCTTCTTTTAAGCTTGGTGCGGTAATACGTACGTATTCACAGCCTGCTTCAATCATCCGAATACATTGTTCTACTGTGGCTTTTGTGTCCATAGTGTCTGTGGTGGTCATAGATTGCACGCGAATAGGATAGTTTCCGCCTAAGGGTACATCGCCAATGTAGACTACTCTGCTTTTTCGCCTTTGGTAGTGTGTCAAAGACTGATGGTGGATATCTACTCGGTTAGTCATACCTCAATTTTGAACACAAAAGTAATTTTCAAAGTGCAATATAAGGTAAATTGTGCTGTAATTTTTTCGTAACCACGTAGATATTTTAGTTTTTTATTTTTTTTGGCGTGCCCTTGCCCATACTTCGCTGCGCTTGTATGGGCAAGGTCGGCGTGCTACGGGCTACGCTATCGCTTCGGTG
>JANWVW010000122.1 GCA_025056095.1 Bacteroidia bacterium | reverse complement strand
TGTCTGCGGAGCAACAAAAGTATTCCCTATCCCAATAAACCCGCCTAACGAAAAGCCATAGTGTTTTATCTGCCTGTTGTAGTCCTTTAAAGGATTAGTCTGATATTTTATCAAGTATGAGTCTATGCGCCTTCCAAAATACAGCACCCCATTAAGATTACTGTTTATTTGAGGTTCCATACCTTGCGTAGCAGGTCTTAATTTGAGCAAAATAGTCAAAAAATCTATGTCAAACGAAGAAATAGAAACCCTTGTACCTTGCAATTTTTCTCTACTGTAATTAGGAAATATCAGATCAGGCTTTGAGGAGATGTTTTGTCTTTTTTTGTCCATGTAATACACTTGTACAGTATCCTCTTGCATGTTGATAAAAATATTTTGCTTTCCCTTGTTTTTCATATAATAATAGCCTTCTACAAAACTCTCCTTATTGTTGCTTTGAATAATACTACAAGAAGTGAGCATGCACATACATGCACACGCCACTA
Organism: Bacteroidia bacterium; assembly: GCA_025056095.1. Taxonomy (NCBI): domain Bacteria; kingdom Pseudomonadati; phylum Bacteroidota; class Bacteroidia; species Bacteroidia bacterium. Next base: position 7,792 of record JANWVW010000122.1, on the reverse strand, counting down.
CAATCAAGGATAGAACTATACTTCTCATACAAAAAGTAATTTTGACCTTACACAAATTTGCTTAAAAACTTTTATGTAATGTAGCTTTCCCACTCTACCATGAGGGCTTCTACCTCATTTTTCAAAATTTGGTAACGTTGAGTAAGCAACTCAAACCTTTCTTTATCCTGATACACGTCAGGATTAGCGAGTTCCTGCTCTATTTGACAAATTTGACTTTCTTTTTCATAAATCTGTGCTTCAATCTGTGCTATTCTTTTTTGAGAACTAACAGACTTTATTTTTTGCTGCTGTGTGGCAGAACTCTTTGCTTTACTTTCTACCTTTTGTAAATTACTTTGTGAAGCTACTATGTTTAGATTGGTCTGCCGTGCTTTGTACCACTGTTCAAATTCGGTATAACCGCCTAAGTACTCTTTGATTTGATAGTTTTCAATGTACCATATCTTATTGGTTACCTGCGATAAAAAATAGCGGTCGTGAGAAATGACAATATACGTTCCTTCGTACTGCTCTAGAGCTTGAATTAGCGCATTGATGGAAGCCATGTCTAAATGGTTAGTAGGTTCGTCTAGTAAGAGAAAATTAGCTCCAGAAGTAAGTGTTTTGGCTAAGGCTACCCGAGATTTTTCACCTCCTGATAGAATTTTAATAGGTTTGAATACATCTTCGCCACTGAACATAAAGCAACCTAATACAGTTCGCAAGTAGGCTGTGGTCAAGTGTGGGGCATGTTGTTCTAACTCGGTTAAAATGTCATTATTTAGGTTCAAGCTTTCTAATTGATGCTGTGCAAAAAAGCTTATTTTTACATTATGCCCGACCTGTCTATGTCCTTCAAAAGGTTCTATGCCTGCAATGATTCGCAGCAAAGTAGATTTTCCTTTGCCATTTGCACCTATTAAACCAACTTTATCCCCACGCACGACTATGGCATCCGAACGTTCTAATACTTTTACTTGGTCGTATGACTTACTAATGTTTTCTAATCGCAGCACATCTTTACCAGAAACCGTACTTACTACAAACTTGAAGTCAATCTGTGGATTATCTTCCTCTACTTTTTCTACTCGCTCCATTTTTTCTAACATTTTTATTTTACTCTGCACTTGGGCGGCTTTAGTGGCTTTTGCTCTGAACCTATCAATAAAACGCTCCAACTCTTTAATCCTTTGTTGTTGGTTTTTGTATTGAGCTTGCTGTGCAGCAATTCTTTCAGCTTTTTGCTCTACGAAGTGTGTATAATTTCCATTGTATAGAGTAATTTTTTCTTGATATACTTCGGCTATTTTATTCACAACTCGATCCAAAAAATTCCTATCATGAGATACAATAACCATAGCCCCTGGGTACAAACGAATGTATTCTTCTAACCATTCAATAGAAGGTAAATCTAAGTGGTTGGTAGGTTCGTCCAAGAGCAGCAGATGGGGCTTTTGAAGTAAAATTTTAGCTAACATAACTCGCATACGCCAACCGCCTGAAAAGGTATATAGGGGCTTTTGCAAATCCTGCGTAGTAAAACCTAATCCTGATAATACCCGCGCTGCATTATGCTCCATTTCATACCCGCCTAAATGTTCAAATTCTGCTTGTTTTTCACTCAATTGATAGGCTAAATTTTCATCATACTTTGTTTCTAATTGTTCAATAAGTGCATCTATTTCTTTTTGTAATTGAATAGCACTTTCGTATGCTTCTAATGCTACTGATAAAATAGACTTTTCACTTTGATAACTCAATAAATCTTGATTCAAAAAGCCAATAGTCAAACCTTTTATAGTGCTAATTTCGCCTTCTGTGCAAGAGTATTCACCTGCTATTAAACGAAGTAAAGTAGATTTACCCGTACCATTTGCGCCAATCAATCCAATTTTATCCCCTGCATGAATTTGAAAACTTACATTCCTATACAAAAAACGATTACCAAAAGCAAAACCTACGTTATTCAACGTTATCATACTACAAAAATAGATAAACCTACTGCATTTTATCTTGTTTTGTACGAAAATTTTATACTTTTACAGCATGACTAAAAAGACTATTTTCATCTCTACATTAGGTACAGGAGATTATAAGTCAACCACCTATACCTATCAAAATGAATCCGCGCAACCCACCAAATTTGTTCAGAAGGCTATCCTTGAGCTGGTTTCAAAAGTAAATAATGTAAAGATAGATGAAGTACTCATTTTTACTACACCCAAAGCCAAAGAGAAACATTGTAATGAACTAGCTCGAGATATCGAGCCTCTAAATATCTCCTTCAAACCTGTTTATATTACAGAAGCCCAAAATACAGCAGAGATATGGAATATTTTTACGACTATTTACCAAAATATCCCCGAAAATAGCCAACTAATAATAGATATTACGCATGCATTCAGATACATGCCCATGCTTTTAGTTATTTTGCTGCCATATAGCAAAATGCTTAAAAACATAGAAGTAATAGGAATTTACTACGGTGAGTTTGAAAAAGAGCGAGAAACTAACCCCATCATAGATATTACTTCTTTTCATGCTCTTCAAGAATGGACACTAGCTACGTATGATTTTATTAAAAATGGAAATGCAAAACATTTGGCAAGTTTAGCGCAAACTCAAATCAAACCTATACTTGCAGAGACAAAAGGCAAAGATGCTAATGCAAGTATTACTCGCAACATTACTCAAAAGCTTGAAGAGTTTACAGAATACATTGAGGTATGTCGCTCCAAAGACTTAATTGAAGGTAACTTTGCCGATGTAGCCCATCAAATTGAAAGTATAAACCAAGACTTTATTCCTGCCTTTACTCCACTTTTTGATGAAATAAAAGGAGAAATGTCCGAGTTCCGAAAAAACGCATTAGAAAACCAGCAAATTGCAGTTAAATATTGTATAGACAAAGGTAAAATTCAGCAAGCAGCGACTTTACTGCATGAATATGTAATATCATTTGTGGCAAAAAGTATAGGTGAGAATTATGAGGATAAAGACATAAGAGAGGTAATTTCGGGTTATTTGAGTTTTACAGGTCAAGGTAAAGAAAGACAGAAGTGGAGTTACAAATTAAAAGATAAACCCAAAGAAGATGAATTGTTAGATAAAATAGACCGCATCCCAAACTTTAAAGAAATAGTCAAAGTAAGTTCGAGTCTTAGCACTTTGAGAAATGACCTAAATCACGCAGGATATACTGAAACATCATCATCTTACGATAAAATGCTTAAAAATCTAACAAGTTATCATAGTGAGATTACTCAAAAACTCGCAGAGATCCCAACTATTGAGTCAATCCCTGAAATTAAACCTGTTCAAGAGCGCTTTTTGCTTAACTTCACTAACCATAAGTTTGAAGGATGGACAGATAAGCAAAAAGAAGCGGCAATTCATCAGTTTGGCAAGGTGATAGATTTAGAATTCCCTAACATTCCCCCTGAATATACTGAAAAGCAGGTTCAAAATTTAGTACAGGAGTACAAAGAAAGAATTTTGAACGAATATCCTGGGTGTGCCGCGATTCATGTAATGGGCGAATTTACTTTCACTTATCATTTTGTTGAACAAATGAAAGATATCATACCTTGCTACGCCAGCACTACGGAGCGGCGAGTAGAGCTTTTACCTGATGGTAGCCGTAAATTGTATTTTGATTTTGTGCAGTTTAGAAAATATGAATGAAACAAAAAATTCTGCATAAATCGTTTATTTGTTACTCAACCTTTCAAAACCTTGTTATGAAACAAAGTTTGTTGTACTTTGTAATTTTAATTATTATTACAATTGGTGTAGGTTGTAGAGCACAGTATCCAAAAAGATACTTCAAAAAAGCTGAACATAAGCTACTTCAAGGTATTCCTGACATTTTGTATTGTTACACGGAGCGCATCAATGCAGACACACAAGATTCGCTTATTTTACAAAACATGCGCAGCCGTAACCAAAACATAGATTTAGATGCACTTAAACGCGTGCGTAATTTTATGCGCACTCACAAGTTTGATGAAATTATACTAAACAAAGAGCAACAAGTTATCCACTTGATAGACCATAACTTTCAGGTTACGGTTGCATTCCTGTATTACTATGGCAAAGAAGTTCCCAAAATAGAAAAAGAGATTGACCTTAATGGCAAAATTATAGTTGAAAAACTTAAAGAACGATGGTACCTTAAAATTACCGAATTAGAAGGAGTGTGAAAAAACTTCAACGTTTTATTTGAACCAGAGATAGATTGCGTTCATATACATCTAAAGTTCCTCCATTTGTTCCTACGCAATTTCCGTATAGCTCTAAGCGGTAGTAGTAGGTTGTTCCTGCTGTAAGGTTCATGTCTGCATAGGTTAGGGAGGTTCCCATATTAAACCCTAGTGTAGCACTACTTAATCCATTTGGGAAGCGAAGCGCGCAAATTCCACTACTATAAGTACAAATAGTAGAACCTACTGTAAAGGTAGGGTCCTCTGCTCTGCGAAGAACTAAAAAGTATCCTGCTAAGCTTAGTGTTCCTGTAAAGGTAGTGTTATTCACAATTCTGGCAAAACCTGTTACTAATACACCACTGTTGTTCACTCCATTTCCATCGTGAATAGTTATAGATACCGTTGTCCCTAGAATAGGAGCAGCCACAGCGTTATATGGAATAGCTTGAATAGCATTTGCAGTAGAGCCTTGAATCTCTTGATTGATGAAATCCCCCTCAAAACGTACACTTCCTACCACATGTAATCTATGTGCAGGCGTAGCCGTGCCTATACCTGTATTACCCTCGATAATAGCACCATCAGCAGGGGCTGTGGAACCCACATACCCGCTTCCAACTGATAAATTCCCGTTGATAGTTAATCTGTTTACTGGAGTAGCTACCCCAATTCCCACGTTTTGAGCATTTAGAGCAGCTAATGCATAAACAAAAAGTAGAATAAAATACTTTTTCATAATCACATCAAAAGAGAGAATAAACTTGATTGGCAATATACAAAATAATACTCATTCTGTCAAGAAAAATATAAAACATCTACATCAGATTGTTATAGTGCCATATTTTTTTGTTATCCTAGATACTTTACTGTCAAAAATGATTTTGAAAAAAGAACTTTTTGCATATACTCGTGTTGTTTTTTTGTTCTATGCGCTCACTGCGATCGCTAAATCCTTACTTGTGGAAATATAAAAAATATCTCATAAGCGGAATTGCTTTTGTAATGCTTTCTGCGTGGTTTGCTACTTTACCTGCTCAGGTTATCCGAGATGCTTTGGACATGGTCAAAGATCAACTTCATATTTTGCATTTGTGTAAAGGCTTTGGGGCTTACCACTATTTTTATGGATTAGTGCAAAATACATTGTTATTTGCAGGTGGGATTATTTTATCATTTGCCATTATCAGAGGTTTTTTTCTATTTCTAACTCGCCAAACCTTAATTGTAATGAGCAGACGCATAGAATTTGACCTCAAAAATGATATTTTTAATCATTTACAAAGTCTAAGTGCTGATTTCTATCGCAAATACAGCACAGGGGATATATTAGCACGAATTGGCGAAGATGTATCTCGAGTGCGCATGTACTTAGGTCCTGCGATTATGTACACAGCCAGCACGGTTACTATGTTTGTTTTTGTGTTGGCTACTATGCTTTCGGTCAATGTATGGCTTACTTTGATAGTTATCATTCCTTTACCTATATTGAGCATTTCTATTTATTACGTAAATACCTCTGTAAATAAACGCAGCGAACGCGTTCAGAATCAGCTCTCTACACTATCTACTTTTGTGCAAGAGCATTTTTCAGGTATTCGCATCATGAAAGCTTTTGAGCGCGAAAAAAGCGTAAATGAACAATTCTACCTTCATGCAGATGAATACAAAAAACGTAACCTATCGTTAGCCAAAGTAAATGCTTTTTGGTTACCTGTTATTTCTTTGCTTATAGGCATGAGTACATTATTTACCGTTTGGATAGGCGGAATTTGGGTAGTTAAACAGAAAATTACAATAGGAAATATTGCCGAATTTGTATTATATGTCAGCATGCTTACTTGGCCTATTACCAGTTTAGGTTGGGTGACTTCTTTGGTTCAGCGGGCAGCGGCCAGCCAAACGCGCATCAATGAACTTATGGCAATTAAGCCCAGTATTGTCAATCATTATCCTGAAAAGCAATATACTATACAAGGCAAAATAACTTTTGAAAACGTTTCTTTTTCGTATCATCAAGGACAAGAAGTGTTGAAAAACATTACTTTGTCTATTCCCAAAGGAAGCTCATTAGGAATTATGGGAAGTGTAGGCTCAGGCAAAACTACTTTGGCACATCTGTTAGTCCGCATGTACGAACCTACGCAAGGTAGAATCTTGATCGATGATATTCCCATTCAAACGCATAATTTGAGCATCCTTCGCCAGCAAATTGGCTATGTACCTCAAGATGTGTTTCTTTTTTCGGACACTATTTACAACAATATTGCCTTCGGTAAAATGGATGCTACTCAAGAAGAAGTGTTAGATGCCGCCCGAAAAGCAGCCATACTCAAAGACATTGAACACTTTCCTGATGGTATTCATACCTTAATCGGCGAACGTGGAATCACACTTTCAGGTGGACAAAAACAACGCATCTCTTTGGCAAGAGCTATACTCAAAAATCCTTCTATTCTCATTTTAGATGATTGCCTTTCTGCCGTAGATACGCATACAGAAAGTGAAATTTTATCTCATTTAGCTGCGGTAAAACAAAATAAAACCACAATTATCATTAGCCACAGAGTTTCTTCCATCAAAGACTGTGATTATATTATTATTTTGAAAGATGGTCAAATTATAGAGCAAGGCACTCATTCTACGCTTTTAGCACTTGGGGGCGAATATGCTAAATTGTATGAAGAGCAGACCTCAACTCAATACTCTACTTTATGATAGACCTGAAAACTCTTTTGCAGCCCTCTGCGCAATGTTTAGAGAATATCTTAGGTTTTTTAGGACACATTTCTTTGAATAAGCGTCATCAAAATGCTTATTCTATTGCACAAAAAACAAACTTTTGGAACATAACGGTCAGATTGTATGAAAAATGGCGCTTTCGCTCTACTGAACTTTTAACTCAAAAAGCCCTTAATTTTGAGCAAGAATGCCAACTGATGCAGGAGTGGTTATCTTTGCAGCCTTACCAAGTTATATTAGATGTCGGATGTTCCACAGGTCTATACAGTCGTAGATTAAAGAGCTATGCCGATACTATGCGGATACCTATTCAAATTGTAGGTATTGACATTTCGCCACGTTTTGTACAGTTTGCCAATGGACAGATAAATAGAGAGCAGCTGCAAGAGGTTCGGATGTATGTTATGGATACAACTGTGCTACCTTTTAGAAATCAAACTTTTGACAGGATTGTAATAGGTGGTTCTTTTAACGAAATAGCTCACTATTTGAAGGCTATAAAAGAGTGGTATAGAGTGCTAAAAGAGGGTGGATTGCTTTTTTCAATGAACCTTGTTTATACTCAAAAAAAGAATTTGCTCATGCGTGCTTTATCTCTTTCAGGGATACACATACATACTGCGGAGGAGATGAAACTACTTTTTGAAGAGGTAGGTTTTAGACAGATAAAAAGTCAGGTGTATCATTACTTGCAGTTAGCTTTGTATCAAAAATAGAAGGAAGAGATTGATTTTTTTATTTTTTTGGGCGTGTCCTTGTGGGCGTTTCGCTTCGCTCATGCCCACAAGGTCGGCGTGGTACGGGCTACGCTAACGCTTCGGTGGGTATCATACCAAACCCCCCGTCGGTCGCAACCCCCAAGCAAG
>JANWVW010000121.1 GCA_025056095.1 Bacteroidia bacterium | reverse complement strand
CAGCGAAGTACCGAAGCGAAGCGCAGTGCGGAATGCCCCGACCCTTGCGTCAGCAAGGGGCACGCCCAAAAAAATAACTACTTTTTACTTACTTTTGTACATAAGTATGGATGTAGTTAGAAATGCATTGCGTTACTTTTATATTGTCTTAATTATAGCTCTTGTAGCAGCAGTTATTGTCTACTTTCATGTCATTTTTCAGTATCTGTTAGTGGCTTTTTTGCTTACCTATATTTTGCATCCTTTGGTAGATTATATTAGCGAAATTCACATATACAACAGAAAAATTGGGCGTTCAGTAGCTATTTTTATCTCATTTAGTTTGATTATTTGCTTTTTTGCTTCTTTATTTTTGCTTTTGATTCCTATTGTGGCTCATCAATTAGAAAATTTTAGTAATGTCAATAGTAAAGAGTTGGTCAAGTTAGTGCAAGAACCTTTGGTAGAAATTGAAAAATTTGCTATTCGTAATAGAATCACTCGGCAAGAGGGCTTTTTAGTCAAATTTGTAGAAAGGAAAATAAGTCATTTTATCAGTTCTGATGAAATTCAAAAAATGGCTACCCAATTGGCATCCACAACTTTGGATGTTTTGCTGTACTTTCTTATTGTACCTATTATGGCTTTTTTCATGCTTCATGATAGTAGAGAGCTTAAACGGGCACTACTGGATTTTGTGCCTAATCGTTACTTTGAGATTGTCATCAATGCTATCAATAAGTCTGAACTTTTATTGAGAAGATACTTGTATGGCTTGTTTTTACAATCCTTATCTGTAACCTTGATGAGCTTTATATTTTGTAAGATTTTTGGTTTGCGTGATGCGTTAATAATAGCAATATTTTTTGGGGTTTTTAATGTAATTCCTTATTTAGGAATGATTTTGACAGGTGGATTTGCTTTGTTACTTAATGTAGGTAGTCAGATTGGGGAGATTATTGCGAATCATGACACGCAACTGCTTAAACTTATTTTGCTAAAAGTTGTGCTTTCAATTGGAATAGTCCATTTTATAGATGCTAACATTACTCAGCCTTTGATATTTTCAAAATCTGTCAATGCACATCCTTTGGAGATTTTTGTAGTTATTTTAGCAGGGGCTTTTGTTGCAGGGATTATTGGCATGGCAGTTTGTGTGCCTACGTACATGATAGGAAAAATTTTGATTAGAGAGTTTTTTTGGGCGTACAAGAACTATACTGTTTTTAGACAATAAGTTTATCGATATTCATAACTTTTTTGGAATTTACTTCGGGCGTATTCGTTTCCTTCGTACCGCCAGTGCCAAGGTTCATACTGTACGTTTTGCTTGTTATTAGGAGGAAAGCTAAGCACAAATCCATATCGGCAAGCGTTTTTTTGTAGCCATTTGAAGGTAGGCGTTTTTTCAAAAGCTATTTGATAGGTTAAGTGAGGATAATCTAAGTCCATAAAGTCTATGGCAAAGCCTGTGTGGTGCTCACTGTAATGCGGGGGCGCAGTGTGCTTCAATCGTTGCGATAAAGTTTGTTTGTGCAAGTTGCCTAAGTGATAAAATTGGTAAGCTTGTTCAGCGCTATCTCTGTACGCAGAGTAAACACCTATATGAACATTTTGCTTTTGGGCTTCTTCTATCATTTTTTTGAGTACGGGATAACATTGTTTATGTACGCGTACCTTGCCGAAGTACGTCATGCTGTCTGCAGGTTCTATGGCATAAGGTAGGTGGATAACTGTATCTTTTTGAGCAAAAATAAGTTGCGGCAAAATAATAAAAAAAGAAGCCCATAGCTTTTGTGGGCTTAGCTTGCTTTGCATAATTTGCCCAATAGGTTAGTAGTTTTCTTTGGCAAGTAACGCTTGGCGGCGTATAGCACGATTTTTAATCATTCGCCTTTTTACCGAAGGTTTGATATAAGCACTGCGGTTACGTAGTTCTCTCAAAATACCGATTTTTTCATACTTTTTCTTAAAGCGGCGTAGCGCTTTTTCAAAGTTTTCGTTTTCTTTTACATTGACTATAATCATAGGATTGTGAATTTAGTTAAGGCTGCAAAATTACATTAAGAGGTTTTTTTTGTCAAGTGTAAGAAAAAACATTTGAAACATGCTTGACAAGCACAGGCATTTTGATATATCTTTGCGGTTAGCTGCCGAGATGGCGGAATTGGCAGACGCACTGGACTCAAAATCCAGCGCCCCATAAAGGCGTGCGGGTTCGACTCCCGCTCTCGGCACAGCTACTTTTTAGTTTTTTGAAAAGGACAAATGCCACAAGCTTAAAGGAGTTTAAACTTTTTACCTGGCAACTGTGATATAATTCCTTTAAATTCCATATCCAACAAAATAGAAAACAGTTTCCCCGCAGGCATGTCAGTTTTGACTATAAGTTCATCTATTACACATTCTTTTTCTTGTAAAATTTGAACAATGTGCTGCTCTTCGGGCGTTAAGGGAAGCGTGGAAGGTTGGGCAGTCTGTGGCTTGTTTGTAATTTGAGCTAAATTAAGGTCAGCAAGGATATCTTCGGGTTCTGTAACTAATTTGGCAATATTTTGTTTAATCAATTCGTTGCTGCCTTTGGCACAAAGCCGATTTATATCCCCTGGTACCGCATATACTTCCCTGTTTTTACTAAAAGCAATGCGTGCCGTAATTAAAGCACCACCTTTTGGGCGAGCTTCTATGACCAAAGTAGCTACGCACATACCTGCAATAATCCGATTACGTTCAGGAAAATTTGTGCTTTCAGGTTGTGTATTTGAGGGATACTCTGTAAGCCAAGCCCCATTTTCTAGCATTTCCTGCGCAATAGTTTTGTGATGAGGGGGATATATACGGTCTAATCCATGAGCTAATACACAAGTGGTACTACCTTTATTACTTAAAGCTGCTCTATGCGCGGTTACGTCTATACCTATTGCTAGTCCGCTAACTATGTTCAAATTAGCCTGTGCGAAAGCAGATACAAATTTTTCTGTAATGCTTTTGCCGTATGAAGTAGCTTGGCGAGTGCCTACTACAGCTATAGCCATTTTTTGATTTAGGTTCAAGTTTCCCTTTTTGAACAAAATGATGGGAGAATCGGGAATTTGTTTAAGTAAGTTGGGATAATGCTCTTCGTAACAGCTGATAACCTCTATTCCATTTTTTTCACAAAAATTAAGCTCTTTTTCAGCAGCTTTTAGGCATAAGCCACTTGCAATAGCTTTTGCGGTTTGTTCGCCTATGTTTGGAATTTTAAGTAATCTTTGTTGTGATAAACGAAAAATAGCTTGCGCATCACCACAATAAGCAATTAAATTTTTTGCTCTAACAGGTCCTATGCCGTGTATGTTTTGAAGTGCTAGTAAGTATAATTTATCCACAGAACAAAAGTAGCAATTCGCTTCTGCTTATGAAAATGTATATGAATCATATTTTGCGCAGCTAAATTTTTATCTTTTTTGGAAAGTTGATGGACTTGCTTAACTTTGTCCTATTATGAACTTAAAAACTTTATTTTTAGTTTATGTAATTATTATTAACCTGGTTACCTACTTTGCTTTTGCTTCGGATAAATATCGTGCTCAAAATTACAGAAGTAGGATTCCCGAAAAACGGCTTCATACTTTAACTCTGCTGGGTGGAACGTTGGGTGCTTGGTTAGCTATTTTTCGTCTTAGACATAAAAATCGCAAATTTTCATTCCTTATTATCACTTTTTTAATTACTGTTCTACAAGCAGGCTTAGGATACTTACTTATTTTTTACATTTGACCTACCTTATGTCTATCAACAAAGAAATTAAGAGAGTTACCACTTATACCCTGCAGGAAATGAAGCGGGCAGGCATTCCAATTGCCATGCTAACTGCTTATGACTATTCTATGGCAAAAATTTTAGATAGCACGGGGATTGATGTCATTTTAGTAGGCGACTCGGCTTCAAATATTATGGCAGGGCATGAGACTACTTTACCTATCACATTAGACCAAATGATATACCATGCTTCTTCGGTTATTAGGGCTATCAAACGGGCGTTGGTAGTAGTAGACCTACCTTTTGGCAGTTATCAAGGTAATTCAAAGGAAGCACTAAATTCGGCTATTCGGGTAATGAAAGAATCAGGGGCACATGCTATTAAATTAGAAGGGGGGCGTGCGGTAAAGGAATCTATAGAACGCATTTTAAGTGCGGGTATTCCTGTGATGGGGCATTTGGGACTCACTCCGCAATCTATTTACAAATTTGGCACGTATGAGGTACGCGCTCGTGAAGCCGAAGAAGCTAAAATGTTATTAGAAGACGCTATTTTGTTAGAAGAAGTAGGCTGTTTTGCCATTGTATTAGAAAAAATTCCTAGCGAATTAGCTAAAAAAGTACATGAAAGGGTAAAAATTCCCTTAATTGGTATAGGTGCGGGCAGGCACGTAGATGGACAAGTTTTAGTAACACATGATATGTTGGGAATCAATAAAGAGTTTGCTCCTCGATTTTTACGCCGATATTTAGATGGCTACACTCTTATCCACGATGCAGTTAAACGATATATTCACGATGTAAAGACTAGAGATTTTCCGAATGAAAAAGAGTCTTATTGAAGCCATAAAACTGACTTATTTGACCCGTATTGCCAAAAATCAAATAAAAAAACATTTTGTCTTGTGGGTTAGTGCAAGCTTTTTAGTTGGTTTTACTTTTGTAGGTTTATTTGCCTATGCTTTTATTCCTGATAATAGCCAAAATGCTAATACACAGATTTTATCTTATAGTTTGTTGCCTAAGAATAGCCAAGTTTGGGTAGCTGTAGCTGGTCAAAAAAGTAAAAAGGGGAATGTATGGGCAGGTTACACGAGTGCTGAACTTGTATTGCCTGTGAGTAGCTATCTTCAGCAAGGTAACAAAGTGATTATTTACTATGCAGGAAAAACAGATACATTGTTAAATGGTCAGATAGAACGCCGCTATTTTAGATGGGGTACAGATAAATATGGTAGAGATGTGTTCAGTAGAATGATGATCAGTGCAAGAACAAGTTTAAGCATAGGTTTTCTTTCTACGGTGATTGCTACGGTAATAGGTGTATTTTTAGGATTATATGCGGGATACTATCAAGGTTGGGTAGAGCGTGTATTAAGCTGGTTCACGAATGTGTTTTGGGCTATCCCCAGCTTGTTGATTATTGTGGGAATTAGTTTTATTCTGGGTAAAGGCTTTTTTACTGTATTTATAGCTTTGGGGACTACTTTGTGGGTACCTATCGCAAGAGCTGTACGGGGAAAAGTTTTAGTTCTTAAAGAGTTAGAGTTTGTTCAAGCTGCACGGGCATTAGCATTTCCTACTTACAGGATTTTATATCAACATATTTTACCTAATTTGAGCAGCATTATTATTGTATATAGCACAGAAACTTTTGCGAATGCTATATTAATGGAAGCAGGACTAAGTTTTTTGGGCTTGGGCATACAACCACCTACACCTTCTTGGGGGAGTATGCTTAGAGAAGGTATTTACTATTTCACTCATAGAGAATATGCCCATTTAGCATGGTACCCAGGTATGGCTATTATGATGGTTGTTTTATCTTTTAATCTCTTAGCTAGCAGTATAAGGGACAAATGGGATATAAAGTTCAGATTTTAAACAGTCAGCGTTGAGAAATGTCTTTTGTAGCTGCGCGAGGTACAAACTCTAGTACGATGGGTACATGGTCAGATATTTTACGAGCTTCTTCCAAAGAACGAAAATCACGGACAAAGTCTATTCTACTACTACTTCTTGCTTCAATTTGTGTGGGATTAAAATAAAAATTATCGTACTCTTCGGAAAAATAGTCATCAGGTGAACCAGGGGCTGGGCGCATTTTCAAACTTGTTTTTACGTTGATTAGAGCAGGTTTTAAGCCCTTATTTCGAATACCTTCAAAAGCAGGATCTTTTTGAGAAAGGTTGAAGTCTCCCATCATAATAATTTTTTCGTTTGGATATTTATTTTGTAAACTCGGCAAAAGAGCTATTTCTTGTTTAGGATTTTTGTTTTGGGGCACAGCGTGAAAGTTGACTAAAAGTACCTTTTCTCCCTTGCATTCAAATCGAGCTAAATAAGGTTCGCGTTCTATTTGATCAGCTAAGCTTTTTTCTAAAAAGGGTTCTCCAATTAACCTTGCTCGGCTAGGTTTCCACAAATAGGCATATCGTTCTTTTCCTGTTCCTGTGGTTGGGTCGCTAACTGTGTATAGCCATTTACTTCCTGTACGGTTAAGCGCATCAGCAAGTTTAGCTACAGCTTGGGGTCCTACAAACGTACTGGATACCTCTTGAATAGCTACAATATCCATATCTTTAAGTTTTTTAGCAATGTATTCTATTTCTTTTTCATCCTTAGACTGACCAAAATTCTGTATGTTCCAAGACATAAGGCGAATATTTTGTTTTGTATCTGTAGGTGCGTAAGGGTAGTTTTTTTTCTTGTTGCTATCTTTTCTTAGGGCTTTTGAGGTATCATTCTGATTAAAGGTTTGCTGTTGTTGAGAAGATTGAAGTGCACCTGAACTTTTATTAGATTGACCTTTGTCATTTAATGGACATTTTCTAAGACTAGCAAATAAAAATGCTGCGCTAGCTATGAGTAAAGGTATCCAGTACTTTGTTTTCATAATTTTACAAAGTTAGAGTTTTTTAGGGAAGGTAAGTATCAAGATGAGAGATTTTAAGCTTGGTTCAATTTAACTCTGTGGTGAATTTTTGAAATTAAATATGAATGCAAATGTTCTTAGGTTCAGTAAAGAAGCGAAGGGCTTCCCAACCGCCTTCTCTTCCTATTCCTGATTGTTTCATTCCTCCGAAGGGGGTTCGTAGATCACGAACTAACCAGCAGTTTACCCACAGAACACCGCTTTCTATGGCTTGGGCTACTCTGTGTGCGCGGGATAGATTTTCTGTCCAAATGCTACCTGCTAACCCGTAAGGGGTACTATTAGCAAAAGTAATAGCTTCTTCTTCTGTATCAAAAGGCTGTATAGTAACTACTGGTCCGAATATTTCTTCTTGGTTTGTACGGCAATAAGCGTTCAATCCTGTAATTACAGTAGGTGATACGAAGTATCCATTTTGACATCTTTGGGGCACCGCTGGTTTTTGAGTACCTCCGCAAAGTATTTTTCCGCCTTCCTGCTCTGCTAGTTCAATGTAAGAAATTATTTTTTGATAGTGGGTTTTGGAAATAACTGCTCCTAAGTTGGTATTTTCATCTAACGGATCGCCTACTACGAGCTTTTTTGTTCGCTCTACGTATTTTTCAACAAAGAGGTCATAAATGTCTTTTTCTACAAATATTCTTGAGCCACACAAGCAAATTTGACCTTGATTAGCAAAAGCAGCAGTTACAGTTTCTTGGATAGTGCGTTCTAAATTACAGTCTGCGAAAACCAAAGTGGCGTTTTTACCACCTAGTTCGAGAGATAGTTTTTTGAACATAGGTCCAGCTACTTTTGCAATTTCTTGACCTGTTTTTGTTCCACCTGTAAATGAGATAGCTTTTATTTGAGGGTGTTGCACAATTGCTGCCCCTGCACGAGTTCCATAACCGTGAATAATGTTTAGTACTCCTGGGGGCAAACCTGCTTCCATACATAGTTCAGCAAGTAAATAAGCGGTCATAGGTGTGAGTTCTGATGGTTTAGCAACTACACAGTTGCCTGCAGCTAGGGCAGGTGCTACCTTCCAAGTGAAGAGATACAGGGGTAAGTTCCAAGGCGAAATACAACCAACTACGCCTAAGGGCATGCGCAAAGTGTAGTTCAAAAAATGGGGCTGGTGGTGCGATTCAGAAGCAAAATGAATAATTCCTGTGGCAAAAAACCTAAAATTTTCTATAGCACGAGGGATGTCTACTTTTTTAGATAGCTTCAAAGGTTTGCCGTTGTCATTAGTTTCGGCTAACGCTAATTTATCTAAATTTTTCTCTATCAAATCAGCAATTTTTAATAGTATCTGGCTGCGCTCCTGTGCAGACTTTTTACTCCACACTTTGAAAGCTTGGGTAGCCGCCTGTACAGCTAAATCTACGTCGCGCTCATCTGAATCAGGCACGTAGCTATACACTTGACCTGTGGCAGGGTTGATGTTTTCAATATACTGACAACTTATAGGTTCGACGAGTTGACCTCCAATGTAGTTTTTAATTTGCATATAGACAAAAATAGCACTTTTTGCAACTTGAGAAACATGCAAGGTGTGAGACTTAAATTTATTAAACGTTTTGAAAAGGTTTATTTTTTTACTTGCGTGAGGCATGCGAAGGGCGTGCGTCAGCACGGTGCGGAGCGAAGCGTAGCACCGAAGCGATAGCGTAGCCCG
>JANWVW010000120.1 GCA_025056095.1 Bacteroidia bacterium | reverse complement strand
CGGGCTACGCTAACGCTTCGGTGCTACGCTTCGCTCCGCACTGGGCTAACGCCCACCCTCCGCATGCCTCACGCAAAGGATCTCTGAAACTATCGTTTCTTTGTTTCATATACCAAGTTTTAGCTTGTAAGTAATTGTGCTTCAATCTCAAACAAGGTAAAGACATAATTGGTTATGTTATCTGCGTGAGGGGCATGGAGCATGCCGTTAGGCAGTACGAAGCGTAGCGAAGTACCGAAGCGAAGCGTAGTGCGGAATGCCCCGACCCTTGCGTCAGCAAGAGGCACGCCCAAAAATAAAACTATTTTTTAACTTGATTTGAAGTTAATTGGACTAGTTCAGGCTAATCGTTACAGGGCTAGTGGTTATCACATTGCTTTTATTTCCACTTTGGTCAACAATGTATATTTCGTAAGGAAAAGTTTGCACAGTATCCAAAGTAGTGATAAAAAGATTGTCTATGCGTATCTTTATCTTTCCTTTTATGCTTTTAGAACCTGCTCTTGGACTCAAGTTTGGTACACTATATTTAGAAACTCCGCCCGTGGGGTCCAACGAACTTGGCGTACGCAAAGCTTTGACAACTAAACAGCTATCACTCCCCAAATCTCCATCAGGATCGCTAAAACCTATTGTAATTTCCACTACATTCGGTCCATGTACAAGGTAATCCTTCACTCTACTCGGTTGAATCTCTTCAAATGTAATTTCGGGTTTGCCATCACCAGGAGTAATGTTAGAAATGCCACATCCCGCTACTATTACAAAACCCACCAGGACAATACAAGCGTATATGACTTTCATAATTTGTACAAATATATGACTTTTTTCTAAATTGTATCCTGCATGAAAAGGACACACTTTGTACTTTTGTGCTTTTCGGTCTTTGTAACAAATACAAGTTTATTCAATTTACTCGCACAACAAGATAGCAGCCAAAAATTGCATTTTGAGGGATATTTAGAAACATACTACTCTTATGATTTGAACGCATCAGGCAAGAATGACAAACCTCCGTTTTTGTGTTCCTACAATAGGAATAATGAACTCAATATCAATATAGGTTTGATTCAAGCAGGTTACAATACAACAAAGACTAGAACTCAACTAGGACTGATGGTAGGTACGTACGCCAATGTAAATTTAGCCCACGAACCCGATTTGCTCAAAAATATTTTTGAAGCATACGCAGGTTTGAAACTTTTGAATTTGAGGGACATCTGGATAGATGCAGGAATATTTAGTTCGCATATTGGCTTTGAGAGTGCCATAGGTAAAAACTGCTGGAATTTAACTCGGGGAATTACTGCGGAAAATACGCCTTACTATGAAAGTGGGGCAAAGTTATCTTACCGCACACCGAACCAAAAATGGCTTATCTGTTTTTTATATCTCAACGGTTGGCAGCGAATTCAACGCTTGTCAGGTAATTTTACACCTGCATGGGGACATCAAGTTATGTACACAGGTAAAAATGACTTTGTAGTCAATAGTAGCACATTTGTAGGAAGTTTAGAACCTGATAGCTTGCGAAAAATGCGATATTTTCATGACTTTTACACACAATTTTATCTTACTAAACGTTTGGGGTGTATTATCAGCTTTGACATAGGAGTGCAGCAAAAAAGCAAAAATAGTAGCAACTACAATCTTTGGTACTCGTGGAGTATAGTTTCAAAGTATACTTTTTCAGACCATAGCAGTATTGCAGCAAGGGTAGAATACTATTTTGACGATAAACAAGTTACTATTTTCACTCATACGCCGAACGGCTTTCAAACTTTTGGCTATTCGCTAAATTTTGACTATTCCTTGTACAAAAATACAATCTTCCGCATAGAGGCACGTAGTTTTTACAGTAAGGATGCTATATTTCTATTGCGAACAAAACCTACACATACCTACTACTTTATGACTACCAGCTTAGCGGTTTCTTTCTAAAACAGTAAGGTTAAATTTTAATTTTTTGGGCATGCTCCAAAAAGAATAAAGCCCTGCTTTAAGTTAAAACTACAATTTTTTTAGTATTTTTGTCAATATGAACACTTCCCTAGAACCCGAAGATTACTACATCAATGAGCAAGGATACATTGTATTTACAGAAAAATATCACCTCAAGCGAGGTTACTGCTGCTTGAATGGCTGCAAACACTGCCCATACGGCTTTAACAAAAAAGTAAAAGCCAAAACTACTCACTCTAGCCCAAATAAAAATGAAAAAAAATAACTCAAATCGCTTCAAGGAGAGAGAAAAATCTACGCTTCCCCGAGAAAAAATGGGTCTGCTGGGCGCAGATAAATTAACTGATGCCGAACTTTTAGCTATTATTTTAGGTTCAGGCACAAAAGGTAAAGATGTACTTAGTCTGTGCAATGAAATTTTACACTATTATGAAGGATTATTTCATTTGGGAAATGCTTCCTGGCAGGAACTTACTCAAATATCAGGCTTGGGAGAAGCCAAAGCTAAAATGCTCAACGCTGTTTTTGAACTAGCTAAACGAAGAGAACAAGAAATACGTAACCGTACTCTGTTACACATTAAAGGCGTAGAACATGCTAAGGAATACATTCAATCTCATTTTCCTAACTTGTACGCAGATAGTAACGTGGAATACTTTTATGTTATCTACCTTAACAGAGCAAATGCCGTAGTACTTTCCAAAGAAATTAGCCAAGGTGGATTCTCATCTACCGTAGTAGATGTAAGGGTAATTTTAAGATATGCTTTGCAAGCTAGCGCTAGTGCCATGATTTTAGTCCATAATCACCCTTCTGGTAATCCACAACCGAGTAACGAAGATATTATGCTAACTAAAAAAATCAAAGATGCTGCAAAATTGATGGATGTCAATGTATTAGACCACATTATTGTAACATACAAAGAAACGTTCAGCTTTGTAGATAATGACCTACTCTAAAAAATGGATACCTTATGCGTTATTATCTCTGCTACTTCATGCCTTAGTGCTGATAATCACACGAGGTTTTTGGGTAGAGTTAGACAGCCCTGCTTTTGTAGAGTTAGCTCAAACACAATCTTTATCATTTTGCAAACCTATAGGCTATCCTGCATTTTTATTTGTCTTTGGTATAGGTGCAAAATACTTATGGGTACCTATTTTTGTTCAAATTATCAGCAGAAGTACTATTATAGGCTTGATTATCTGTTTTTTACAAAAAGAATATCAACTCAACTTGAAAAAAACTTTGCTTATTTGGGCTATTCTTCATATTGAACCGCAGCAAATTTACTATAATATCTGCTTAATGGTAGAAAGCTTACTGCTGACTTTCTTTTTTGCCCAATGGTATGTATGGCAACTTTACCTAAAATATAAACAAAAGAAATTTTTTTATTTACTATTGATTTTGATTGGAATAGGGCTGTACTTTAAGCCTGTAGCCCTAATCAGCGTGATACTACTATTCGGATATGGTTTGTATACTGCTCGTTATCAGTACATTCTTGGAAGTATAGCAGTATATGGAATTTTTTATATCAGCACAGGAAGTTTATACTACTGGCGTTATGGTACTTTTGAAACTGATATTTTTAAGGGAATTTTACTTTGGAATAACGCTTCTGTGGTTACTCCTGTACTGAAAAAAGATAAGTTTATTACGCAGGATGAAGCAGTTAATGCGGTTTTAATCAAAATGTACGGTAGAAATATGAACGAATTTAGCTTTGAGCAAAATGATAACCGCATTTTCGAAGATAGCAGTTTTGTGCAAGTGTACCTTCAAAGTGTAATGAGTCAAGGTAAAGATTACCGCTTGGCTATTGTAGAAGTTAATCGTGTTTTAGGTAGGGTAGGCTGGCAAATTGTTATTCATTATCCTGCAACGTTTGTCAAAGGATACATTATACCTAATCTTAAAGAGTGGTTTTTGGCTTTATTTACACCTAACGATATTACTTACCTTGTTCCTTCGCAAATTGCCAGTTTACATCCATCGGCAAAAACTTACAAACTCAATTCATTTTTGTATGTATGGCATAGTGTAGTTAAAATAGGGCTATTGAGTTTGTTTCTGATAGCTATAATCAAAAAGCTTGTTTTTGTGAGGTCAATTCAGCCTATATTTCATTTTGTATGGGTCTATCTTGTTATCAATGTTGTGTTGCATCCTTTGGAGTATCGGTATATACAGCCTATTTTGGGTAGTTTATTGTTACTTATTAGTGTGTTGATATGTGTTTGGATTTCCAAAAATACGGATAGTATATTAAACAGGTCTTACTTGTGATTTGCTTTTGGGCTATCTTGGTCAGAAGATTTTGACTATCCCTACAAACATGCGTGTGGACGGAAAATTGCAATTTGTTCTGCTAAATTTTCCAACCATCTGCTTTGAAAGCTACTCCGTTGATACTATTGAGAGTGGGATTAGCTTTCATAGACCACAATTTGGCTACAGCTATTTGAGCATGTACCAAATGTACGGATAGAAGTAACAGAAATAAAATGACAGCTTTCTTATACATAGTACTGCAATCATACTCAAAATGCAACAAAATGTCAACAATGAAATAAAAAATTGAAGAGTTTATTTGGATTTAAGTTGCTTCATTATTTTCTATTTTTGCATTTGTATGTCTAGCGTAATTTTAGACTTTGAGAAGCCAATTATTGAGCTAGAAGAAAAGCTTACCTTAATGAAAAAAATGGCTGAAGAAAGTAAGTTGGACATATCAGGACCGATTAAGGAGTTAGAGGCTAAGATTTTACAACTGAAAAAAAATACTTATCAGAATTTAACTCGTTGGCAGCGCGTACAACTTTCTCGCCATCCTGACAGACCTTACACATTAGACTATATCTATGGTTTATGCAGTGATTTTGTAGAGCTACATGGGGATAGACACGTCAGAGATGATAAGGCTATAGTAGGAGGTTTGGGGACATTTGAGGGACAAACTGTGATGTTTATTGGTCATCAAAAAGGGCGTGATACTAAGCAAAGGCAATACCGCAACTTTGGCATGGCTAATCCCGAAGGCTACCGAAAGGCACTTCGTTTAATGAAACTTGCTGAAAAATTTAATAAGCCTGTCATTACCTTTATTGATACTCCTGGGGCATATCCAGGAATTGAAGCCGAAGAGCGCGGACAAGGGGAAGCAATAGCCCGCAATTTGTTTGAGATGTCTACTTTGCGTGTGCCTATTATTTGTGTAGTAATTGGGGAAGGTGCTTCGGGGGGAGCGTTGGGCATAGGTGTGGGCGATAGAGTGTTTATGTTGGAGAATACTTGGTATTCAGTTATTTCACCTGAGTCTTGTTCTAGTATTTTGTGGCGTAGTTGGGACTACAAAGAACAAGCCGCAGAAGCGCTTCGTTTGACAGCAAAAGATATGTTAGAGCTTAAATTGATTGATGGGATTATTAAAGAACCACTTGGGGGCGCTCATCAAGATCCCAAAGGTATGTTGAAAAACCTTCGTAAAGTGCTTAAACACCAACTTGCAGAATTGAGAGAGATAGATATAGATACTCTTGTACGGCAAAGAATACAAAAATTTACCTCTATGGGGGTAGTAGTTGAAGCGGAATAAGAAATTGCGTGAGGCATGCGGAGGGCGTGCGTCAGCACGGTGCGCAGCGAAGCGTAGCACCGAAGCGTTAGCGTAGCCCGCAGCACGCCGACCTTGTGGGCATGAGCGAAGCGAAACGCCCACAAGGGCACGCCCAAAAAATAAAATATCATAAATTATGACCTTCCAAACCTACCAAGACTGTATAAACTGGCTTCAAAGTCAACTGCCTGTTTTTGATATCCAAGGTAAAAAAGCATATAACCCTAGCCTTGACACAATTTCATACCTCTGTGAGAAACTAAATCATCCTCATACAAAATTTAAAAGCATTCACATTGCAGGAACAAATGGTAAAGGTTCTACCGCAAGCATGCTCGCTTCTATCCTGCAAGAAGCTGGCTACAAAACTGGACTTTATACCTCCCCCCACTTAATTTCATTTACAGAACGAATTAAAATTGACGGTATAACAATTTCCGAAGACTTTATTCTGCAAACTGTCAATTTTCTTTATCCTGCTATTGTATCCTGCCCCAAAAAACCAACTTTCTTTGAAATAACTACGGCTATCGCTTTTGCTTACTTTGCACATCAAAAAGTGGATATAGCAGTAATTGAAACAGGACTCGGCGGTAGATTAGATGCTACCAATATCCTACAACCTGAACTTTCTATTATCACTCGCATCCACTACGACCACACGGATATACTTGGAAATACCTTAGCTCAAATTGCGTACGAAAAAGCAGGTATTATCAAGCCTAAAATTCCCGTTTTGATAGGAAAGAGAAATCCTGAAACGGATACAGTTTTTATACAAGTAGCCCAATCTCAAAACAGCCCTATTTTTTTTGTGCCAGATAGTTGGGTTGCAGTGTATCAACGTGCTAACTTTACTCATGCTGTACACAATGTTTTTTATCGTGGTCAGTGCATATATCCTGACTTGGAAGTGGGCTTATTAGGTAAATACCAAACAGAAAATATAGCTACGGTTTGTGCAGCAGTAGATTTTTTAGCAAACCACCAGTGGGATATTAAAGACATTCACTTATACAGGGGATTTAGAAACATATCTAAAAACGTAAATTTAATGGGTAGGATGCAAGTTATTGCTCAAAAACCTTTGATAATTGCAGACATTGCCCATAATGTTGAGGGTATTCAAGCAGTGATAGAAAGTTTATTGCCATACGGTCGGATACATGCTGTTATAGGGATACTGCAGGATAAGGATGTTAAAAACATGCTTGCTCAATTTCCTGCAAATACTGAATTTTACATGATAACTGCAAGTTCATCTCGTGCTTTGGATAGTCAAAAGCTTGTTTTTTTGGCAAAAGAATTGGGCTATTCAGCAAAGGCATATTCTGATATTCAAAGCGCTGTGCACGAAGCTAAAAAACAAGTTCAAGATAATGAGGTAATTTACATAGGGGGAAGCAATTATGTGGTAAGTCAGGCGATAGGTCAGAGCTTAAAATAAGCTTTACCGTGCTGCACTTTCTTTAAGAACCTTGTAAATTTTCTCGGCAGATTTATCCCAATCAAATAAAGACAGTTGCTGCGGAGCGTATGCTAAAAGTTCTTCTTTCTTTCCTGTTTGCAGTGATACTTTTTGCATCATGCGCACAATGTTTTGGACATCCATTGGATCTACTAACAGCCCTGCTTTTCCAACTATTTCAGGCATCGAAGATACGTTAGAAGTAATTACAGGACAGCCACAAGCTAAAGCTTCTATGATAGGAATCCCAAAACCTTCAAAATAAGAAATGTATAACAAACAATCCGCAGCACCGTACAAAAGTCTTAGCTCTTCAATTTCTAAGTGTCCTGTAAAAATCACCTCGCTTTTGTAGTCCATTTGTTCATAGGTTTGAAAAGCATCTTCGTATTTCCAACCTTTTCTACCTACAATTATCAACTTATGGTCTGTATGATATTGTTTTTTGAACTCATCAAAACTTTTTAGTACATTTACCACATTCTTACGTGGATGAATAGCTCCTACAAACAAAAAGTATGGTTTGCCCTGCGTGTATTTTTTTCGAGTTAGTTCTTTTTCTTCTTCAGTGCTGGGCTTGTAGATTTGATTGACAGCATTGTAAGCTACTGTAATTTTATTTACAGGAACTTCGTACTGTTCTACGATATCTCTTTTAGTATATTCAGAAACCGCAATAATGTGTTTAGCTTTGTGAGTATATTTGGGAAAGTATTTGCGGTAAAACTTTAACACTGATTTAGGAACATCTTTGGGGTAGTGTTCAAACGCTAAGTCGTGGATAACAGGTACGCAAGGGACGTTAGTTTTGAGGGGCAGATAGCCATCGGGCGAAAAAAATATGTCAGGTTTGATTTTGTCTAAATATCGTTTTACTGACCAATCAAACCAAATTTTCCACAAGATAGGATGCCGCGCAGGCGGACTTACTACTGCAGGAACAACGTTGCTTCCAAAAATAAACTCTTTGTCATACGGGCGGTCAAAAATAAAATAAAAGGTATCTTCGGGATGATTTTTTACTAAACGTTGAACAATTTCTAAGGTGAATCTACCAATGCCCTCTAATTTACCTTTTATCAAAAAACGAGTATTTACGGCTATTTTCATCACAATTCTCAAAATGTTGGCTTGCAAATATTGTGCGAAATACGGACATAGCTCAAAGTAGAATAGTTAAACAATTATACTTTTTTGATAGTGAGCAGGTTATGACAAGTTGGCTTTTTACAAAACAATAGTTGAGCAGTTATTTGGTCTTTCTGTGTTTGGTAGGTACAAATTTTTAAGAAGTTGATTTTATTTTTTTGGGCGTGCCCCTTGCTAACGCAAGGGTCGGGGCATTCCGCACTGCGCTTCGCTTCGGTGCTAACGCACTGC
>JANWVW010000119.1 GCA_025056095.1 Bacteroidia bacterium | reverse complement strand
CAACCTACCAAGTTCTGCAATATAAGTCAGATCAGTGGTTTTCTTTTTTTGGTAGAAAGGTAAATAGTTACAGCAACTAAACCTATCCATATCAGCGATGCTATTTTACTTACACTTTCGCCTATAAAATAGACTTTAGGTTCAAATGTAAATTCAATGGTATGTTTGCCCGCAGGAACAATCAAACCTCTAAGCACGTAGTTAGTCTGGATAATAGGAACTGGGTTGCCATCTATTTTGGCTACCCAGCCTTTGGGGTAGTATATCTCTGAAAAGGTAATAAAACGGTCTTTTTCTAGATTTGCTTCATAAACCAACTTATTTGGGCTGTAAGGGCTTTGTAATTTGACGTATTCTGTACTTCTTATACTATCGGTTGCAACAGGTTTAAGCAAAGGTTGCATTTTCTTTTCTACAATAGCTACTTTACGGCTATCTACTGTACCTATTTTTTTCAAAGCTTCGTCAGGTGTATTGACCACTTCTATTTTGGGGGTAATCCATGCATGTCCGTAGGCTTGGTTATTTCGTAATACGAATTCTCCATCTGCTGCTTTATGAATAATTTCTGTACCTGGGTTAATTTTTTGCATGCTGCTATCTACATTAGTTGGAATAATAACTTGTTGGTTAAGAATAATGTATTTAGTGTTAAGCATGTTGAGTACATTTGGGTTCATTTTCTCTAGTTGATTCTCAATTAGTTCTTGATATCTTTTTAACTTTGCTCCATGATAGCCCCCTATGGACTTATGAAAATAAGGCGTATGTGCGTCTTGTGTCAATCCTCCGCGAGCAAAAGCATACACTCTGTAATATGAGTTGTCATTTTTTTTGAGAAAATCATCCGAAGCATAGGGCTGTATTTCCATAGAAACAGGTTCTACAAAAGCTTCTGAACCTAGATACCTACGATTGACAGGTAGCATATCAATTGTAATTAAGGCACACAATCCAATAGCTAATAAGTTAAGTTGAATTTTTTTGGTCATGTAAGCCCATAATAATCCTGCACTCAATACAATAAATAAAAAGCTACGTAAGGCATCAATTCGTAGCATGTTAGCGCGTTCTGCGCGTAGCAGTTCTACAAATTCTTTTTGCTGAATACGTTTATCTACCTCTGCGGTAAAAGACATTATGCTAGGACCTAACAAACCTATTATTAGGCAAAGTCCTGCGGTAATTCCTAACGCATAGTAAAACTGTTTTATTACTTTGTTTTTATCTAAACTTTCTTGATGCTGTACATAGTGAGCTAATCCCATAAAAGCCAAAAATGGCATGGTAAATTCAGCAATAACCAATATCATTTCTACGGTTCTGAACTTGTTGTATCCTGGAAAGTAATTGAAAAAGAGCATGTTAAAGGCTTCAAAATTTCTCCCCCACGCTAAAAAGATGGATAGTAAGGTAGCTGTAAACAACCACCATTTATATCGATGAGGTAAAATAAACATTGCCCAAACAAACAAGAAACAAATAATAGCCCCTACATATACAGGACCTGAAGTAAAGGGTTTATCTCCCCAATAGGTTGGAAAGCTTATACCTTCTTGATTTTCTGCAATTTCTTTGAGGTCTTTTGTGGTTACTTTGGTTTCGTTAGAAGAACCGCCCATAAAACGGGGTATCATCAAAGTAAAAGTTTCAGATACACCATAGCTCCAACTAAATACATAATCTGGGTCTAAACCTGAAGATTTTTTTTGACTATTTATTATTTGTGTAAGTTCCGATTTTCCTCTTGTGGAGTACTTTGCGTATTCAGAAGTGGTCAAAATTAGTGTGGTATTCATTAAAATTCCGATTAAAGCACCTATGAGGGCATAGGTTGAGTCAATAACAAAAGGTTTTATTTGTTTATGTTTAATAGCAAAAATGAGTTCATTAATAGCGAAAATTAAAATAGTAAGTAGCAAATAATAAGTGATTTGTAAGTGATTAGCGTATATTTCCATCCCTAAACCAAAAGCTAGCAGTGTTGTCCCTAAAACTCGCTTATTTCTATAAAAAATAAGCATCAAACCTGCTACGACCCAAGCAATGTATGATATTGCCCATAATTTACTATTATGTCCTGCTTCAATGATGATAAAAAAATACGAAGAAAAGCCATATCCTAGTGCACCTGCCAAAGATAAGTAGGGATTGATTTTCATTACATTGAGCAGCACGTAAAAACCCAGCATAGTGATAAAAAGCATGGCTACATGCCTTTGTATGATTCTCCATAAAAACTCATCTATGTACCTTGCCCAATTTCCGTACATTTTTAAGCTAACCTGATATGCAGGCATGCCACTGAACATATTTCCTATCCAGTAGGCTTCCTGTCCTGTGCTATTACGGTAGTCCACTGCTTCTTTGGACATACCTAAAAAATTTTTTACATCACCTTGTTGAATAACTTTGTTTCCTATAACTACTTCCTTGAAGTATACCACTAAAATAAGCAGCATTACTAATACTGCAATAAAATGTGGTAGGGCATTCTTTATGAGTTTTTCTTGCTTCATTTACCAAAAGTACAAATCATTTTTGAATTGGCAACAATGCAGGCATTTTTGATATATTTACTAGTCTGCTTTTTGAATACGTTTTGGTATAATTGATCTGTTTTTCATATCTATATGAACAACAATTGCAATAGCAATAAAATATAAGGAAGCAAGTTTATCTACTTCTAATAAATCGTTGACAATGTTGTGAATGACAATTGTAATTAAACTAAGCGTAGCAGCAATAACTTGTTTTTTGTCCGTTATGTCCTTACAAGCATGATAGACTTTGCTGGCAAAAATAAGTATGTAAATAGTAAATCCCACATGTAGCAGCATACCTATCCAGCCAGTTTCTACCCAATAAGTTAAGTATTGAGAGTGTAGTCCTGAATTTTCAGGATTATCACTAACTGAAGTTCTGAATGCTTCTACAGTATAATTTCTGTATTCAAAAATAAAAGTGCCTGGTCCAAAGCCCCAAATAGGTTTTGCCCGAATCATGTTATAAGCAGCAATCCAGCGGTAGAAACGTTCCATAGTAGAGACATCTTTCATTCTTGCCGTAGCTTGAAGTTGCTTAACATAGCTATCAGGGTGAAATTCTGTATATTGCCCCTCTAATGCATATTTCATGTAGTAATAGTTAGAAAAAAAGAAGTTAATAAAAATAGCAGTAGCCACTAAGATAATTCCTAGTGATAATGAAACTAGTTTGCGTTGATAAACAATATAAATGAAAGGCAGGAAAAATATCGCGGCATAAGAAGCACGAGTATAGGTAAATAGCAAGCCAATTGTGCAGATAACAAGAAGAATTTGTAATACTCTTCGCCATTGTATATTCAAAGGTTTGTGGAAAGCTCCTATTAAAAGGTAGGGATATATTGCTGCTATTGTGGCGCCATAGTTAACATGGTTTCTAAAAAAAGGCCGCATGACGTTGCTGCTGTGTGCAAAATCAAACGAATATTTAGCATGGTTGAGCAAAGTGTAAATAACCACTAACCCCATACCTACAATGTAAAACGCCAATATCTTGCTGATATTTTGAGTCGCATTGAGTAAATAAACCGTGAATAAGTAGAAGACTAAAATAAACCAACATTTCATTATAATGAACTTTACAGATACCCACACATGGGTGGACTGAAAAGTCGTGACAACTAACCATGCTACAAATAAAAATATAAAAAATGTAACGGGATGATTAAAGTAAGATTTATCTATATTTGAAAAGAGAAGTTGAGTAATGAATAGGAGCATCATACCAAACATTAAGGGTTCTGAGGGCAAGCTCATCCCGTAGTTTCCAGGTAATACAACTTCTATGGAGAAAGGAATAGTAAGGATAATAAGATAATAAAGGTTTTTTAGATTAAAAAAGCTAAAATAAAATACTAATAGCGTTAAAGGAATTGCAAATGGAATGAGATAAGCTGCTATGTTCCCGCTACCGAACAAAATGCTTTGTACGATACCGCTAGTCAATACAAGTATTGCTCCTGTTACAATTCCAATTTTTTTTAATACAACATTATTCATGTGTAGTTCGTATAGCTTTGAATAACTCTATTACGGCAGCCATCAGAATACTGGCAGCAAGTGTGCTTAGTGTAACACCTAACACAATCAATACTCTTTTAGGTCGAACAGGTTTAAAGTCAGGTCTTGCACTTTCTACGATACTAAGCACATTGATTTTTTGCTCTGCGCTTAGCTGTGCTACTTCATAGGCGTTTTTTATCTGTCCCAATATATTTGTTTCTGCTTCCAATATTTTTTGTAGGTAAAGTCTATCTCCCATTTCTGTTTTTTTGTTGCTTTCAAGATAATTAAGAGAGTCTCGCATGTGTTTTATTTCCTTGTATTTTTCTTCGTATTTTTTCTTGTACAGCTCTGCGTGTCTCATAATATCTGCTTTGAAAATTTGAGAACCTTTCTCATTAGCTAGTTCTGCATATCGATTGGCTATTTTAGCAGCAATTACTGGGTCCTGGTCTTCCACGGTTACTTCTACCATATTTTTGTCAGTTCTGACAATGTTTGTATAACCTTGTAAGTACCGGTTAGCTTTTGTATAAGCTTTTTTATCCGTTGTGTCAATATTGTATCTTTGATACAAGTTAAATTCTTTGATGATGGCATCAGTTACATCCTTGCTTTCCATGATAGCCATAATTCTACTGCAATCTTCTGCGGTACCTGCTGTGATAACAGAACTTCCCACAATAGCACTTCCAAAGGAGTTTCTCAAAAATAGCGTAGCAGGATTGAGAGAGTTAGCGTTATAAGCTAAAACTACACATTTTGAACGATAATAGTTTTTCAAAAACAGACTAGTTACCAGGCTTGTCACAAAAGCAATGACAGTGGCAGCTATAATGTACATTCGCCACCTAAAAAATATATTTATCAAAAACTGCAAATCAAACTTGTATTCTATCTTATCTGACATTTACACTTTCTCTCCTCTCTGTTCAGTTTTGTCC
Organism: Bacteroidia bacterium; assembly: GCA_025056095.1. Taxonomy (NCBI): domain Bacteria; kingdom Pseudomonadati; phylum Bacteroidota; class Bacteroidia; species Bacteroidia bacterium. The sequence continues at coordinate 3,536 of JANWVW010000119.1, read as the reverse complement.
TTGTACAGAATAGCGTAAAAAATCATACCAAAACCAAGCAATAAAACTACAGGCGCAACAGATAAAGCCCAAAAACCATAGGTGTCTTTATCCATACTCATTATGAGAAATCCAAGCATAATAATTCCTATAGAAACACCTAATAGAATATAGTTTTTCTTAGTAAAAACCATATTGTTAGGTACAGCAGTGTGCGAACTGTACATTGCATTTTTAGACAAGGAAGATGTCTTATGCTCCTCTTTGCTTTTATTGAGCAGTTGTACAGAGGGCACTTCTTTGTTGCTGTTTGTATTACTTTTTTGTCTTCTTACCATGTCTTTACGTATATAGATTATCCAAATTTGAATTCAGGTATTTACTTACTGCCCACAAGCTACCTAGTAGCCCTAAGGCTGTACCAAAAGCCAGTAGTATTAACAAAGTTAAAATAATGTCTGTCGTGTTTTGTATAATAGAGAGTTCAGGAATACGGTGGATGGTGAAGTACGTAAGTAGCATAACTAATACACTGGCTATCAGGCTAGCAATTAGACCTTGTAAAGTACCTTGTACCAAGAAGGGCTTACGAATAAAATTATTTGTTGCTCCAATAAGCTGCATGCTGCGAATAACGAACCTTTTAGCATAAATAGATAGTTTAATAGTGTTGAATGTCAAAAGCAAAGATACTAGCACAATTATTATAGTTAATCCCCCGCTGATAAGCCACAATTTATTGATATTATTGTTTATCCTGTTGATTGTTCTTTCATCAAAACTTACGTCTATAACTCCTTCTTTACTAGACAACTCTTCTTTAATTTTGGCAATTTTTGAAGACTCTACATATTCTGCTTTCAAACGTATGTTAATTGAAGCGTCTAACGGATTGTTATCTAAAATAGAAAGGTCTTCTCCTGTTCTTTTAGTAAATATCTCTGCGGCTTCTTGCTTACTAATATAGCGTGCTGATTTTGTGTAAGGCTGTTTATCTATCCACAAGCGAAGTTCTCTTTTAGCTTCAGCGCTCATGTCATCGTTAATAAAAACTTGTATCTCTATTCGTTCTCTTAGCACTTTGATAAAAGCTCTTGCGTGTAGGATAATCATCAAAAAGCCGCCTAAAAGAAACATAACCATACCAATACTTACCACAGCCGTTAAAAATGCACTGCGCATCCGGCGCATGTTCAAACCCATCTCACTTCTTGATATGGTCATGGTATCTGCAAGCAAATATAGATAAAAATGTCTACTGATTAGAATTTTTTTACAGCTTAAACTCTTTCATACAACGTCATCGTAATAAGTAAAATACGCATCACCCCAAAGATCTTCCAAAGCGTAATACTTTCTCTGCTCAGGGTAAAAAATATGTACAATCACAGAAATATAATCTAATAGCACCCACTTTCTAAATTCTTTTCCTTCTGTATGCCATGGCTTTTCCTGTAAAATCTGCTCTACTTTTTCTTCTACCGATTCATACAGTGCTTTGATATGTGTATCTGAATCCCCTGAACAAAGTATAAAATAGTCCGTAACTGCCGTAGATAGATGTCTCAAATCCATCAAAACAATATTTTTACCTTTCTTATCCTGTAAACCTTGCACTATCGCTGCAATTAAATTCTCTGCCGTATTATTTTTCCTTTCAGTCGTTTGAGCAGAAAATAAGGTTTTTGCTTTTACCATTCTTATCCTTTGATTGCTTATTATCAACAACCTAACGCTTTAAGAAAAACTTTTTTGAATAAAATCTATCAGCCAATTAAAAGATATTCCAATAAACAAAGTAGGAACGGCTAATACCACAGCAAGCACTGTTCCAAAAGGTGAAAGCTTCATTTCTGGTGCATTTTCATTTTGGCGAACAAACATATAAAGAGGTATCTTAAAGTAGTAAAACAAAGACACTACACTGTTAATAACTCCTACTACCATTAACCAAAATAGAATATCGGTCATGTTAGTGTATGGATTAACTCGCCATGCCTCATACAAACCTTGAAATAGCATAAGTTTGCCTATGAATCCTGCTGTGGGGGGAAGTCCTGTTAAAGAAACCATGAACAAAACTAAGCAAGCCCCAAGTAAAGGCGTCTTGTATCCCAAACCCCTGAAATCACGAATATCCTCTGAACCTATTTTCTCTGTAATCATGGTCAAAATAACAAACGCGCCCATGTTCATAATTAAATACACAGTCAAGTAAAACATGACGGAACTAATCCCTAACACAGACAACGCTACTACTCCCATTAACATATAGCCTGCGTGCGCAATAGAAGAGTAAGCTAACATACGCTTTACATTGTTTTGCCATAGAGCAGAGAAATTACCAACGGTCATTGAAATCATAGCCAAAATAGCAATAATGCTGACCCAGTCCATATTCAAAGCAGGAACAGTTACGCCTTTGACAGTAGTAGTAAAACTAATCAAAAAACGCATCAGTAGGGCAAAACCTGCGGCTTTAGGTCCTACGGCTAAAAAAGCAGTTACAGGTGTGGGAGCACCTTCATACACATCGGGGGACCAAAAATGAAATGGAAACATCGCAATTTTGTAACCAATACCTGCTAATACCATTAAAACAGCAATTGTAAGTGCCGTGTATGGAATTTCTGACAAGCCCGTGATGAATTGGATATTAAGTCCCATTGTTCCTGTGAAGCCGTAAAGCAAGGAAATGCCATAAATCATAAAACCTGAAGAAACACCTCCGTATATTACATATTTTAGCCCTGATTCAGCTGATTTTGGATTAGTTCTGGTGTAAGTAACTAACACATAAGATCCCAAAGAAACCAACTCAATGGATATAAAAATCATCAACAAGTGTGATGCCATAGCCATCAAATTCATACCTAAAACTACGGCTATCAAAATGGCGTAGAATTCGCCCATTCCTCTGGCATTTTCAGCTGTTTTACTGTTGAGCGTAAGGGCTATACCTAAAATTCCAGACACGGCGAAAAGTAGCTTAAAAAACACGGCTACGCGGTCAAGCGTAAGCATGCCTGCAAATAACGGTACAGCACTTATTTTATTAGTTTGTATAAAAGTAGATAAAAGATTATACTGCAAGACAGATAAAACCAACGCAATTACCAAACCTACTAAAGCTACAATAGGCGTAATAGTTTGATTCTTTTTACCTACCACCAAATCCACAATGATGGCGATTAAAAAGAAGGCTATAAGGGCAAATTCGGGTAAAAAGTAAGAAAAGCTGCCTAGTATGTTCTGTAATATTAAACTAATTGTCTGATAGTTCATGGTACTTATTCAGTTTTTTGGCAAAATTAGGATATCGCATCTAAAAAACAAAAAACTTAAAAAACAAATAGCCAAAAGTTAATTAAAGCGATTGAGGTACTAAATATGCTATTGAGTATTGCTTTTACATCTGAATTTTATTAAACTTTCTTTTTGGGCGTGCCCTTGTGGGCATTTCGCTTGCGCTCATGCCCACAAGGTCGGCGTGCTTCGGGCTACGCTATCGCTTCGGTGCTGCGCTGCGCTCCGCACTGGGCTAACGCCCACCCTCC
>JANWVW010000118.1 GCA_025056095.1 Bacteroidia bacterium | reverse complement strand
AAGCGTTAGCGAAGTACCGAAGCGAAGCGCAGTGCGGAATGCCCCGACCCTTGCGTCAGCAAGGGGCACGCCCAAAATAAATTTTACAAAAACAAATAGCCTATCTTTACGTACCTTTGCAAAAGTATGACAAACTACATAAAAAACTTATCTCTCTTAATTTTACTTACAACTGTAATTCTGCTACCGATATTTTACGCGTGGGCAAACCAAACAGGAATATGGATAGCCAGTATTGCTATACTTACATCAGGTAGCATAGCCCTACTTTCCGCATGGATAATCTATCAAGGTATCCAAAACACTCAACATTATGTATTTATGAACAAAATTATTAGTAGTATGTTGGTCAAATTTGCATTAAGCATCTTAGCTACGCTAATTTGCGTATGGCAATTCAAACCCTTCAAAGTGCAGTTTGTCGTTGCTTTTTTTGTAACATACCTCGTTTTTACAATATATGAAGTAAAAAATTTAATGAAATGGGCAATGAACTCTCCTCGCGACATACAAAAATGATTGAACTACAAAAATTAGCTGCACTTCCCGCCCTTTTTCGCGACTATATAGATAAAAATCCCGAATTAAAACCCTACTACGGAACGCACTACACTGAAATCTCTTCGTTGGAAGATTTAGCTAAATTCCAAGACCAAAGGTCCATAGACCGCCAACTACTTTACTCTGTACTTACTCAACAGTATGAGGGCATTTCTTTGTATTCTGTTCAAAAAGAGAACCTACAAGCACTCAAAAATCCCAATACCTTTACCGTAACCACAGGACACCAATTATGTCTATTTGGGGGACCTTGGTTTGTGGCATACAAAATTTTGGCTACCATTGCGTATGCCCAACATCTCCAACAACTTTCCTCAAATTACAAAATTGTACCTATTTTTTGGCTAGCTTCAGAAGACCATGATATAGCAGAAATTCAATCGCTATCCATTCAACGAAGTAAAATATATTATCCTACTGATTATCAAGGTGTTACTGGAAATTTACCGTTAAAAGGTATACGTGATACTCTTGACCTTGTTTTTACACATCTTGAAAAAGGTATTTACGCCCCTGCAATAAAAAAAATACTCACTCAAAGCTATCAACCTCATTTTACATTAAAGCAAGCTACTCGGCTTTTTATTCAACAAATGTTTGGGCATTTAGGCATACTTGTTTTAGATGCCCAAGTAAATGAACTTAAATCAAAATTTTTACCTATTGCTCAACAAGAAATAGAACAGAACACTACTTATACAAAAGTTCGGCAAACCTTAGCAGAGTTGCACCAGCTAGGCTATAAAACCTACGCCAATCCTCAACCGATTAACTTGTTTTACATTTATGATAACTATCAGCGCGAAAAGTGGAATGCTCAAAAACATACCATTAACTTTAATAGACCGTATCACATTAGTCCGAATGTGCTGCTAAGACCTCTTTATCAAGAACTTATTTTGCCCAACCTTGCTTACGTGGGCGGACCTAATGAAATTGCCTATTGGCTATCTCTCAAAGGCACTTTTGAAGCATTTAGTGTTCCTTTTCCTATTTTAGTGCCGAGATATTTTGGTTTGCAAATCCCTTCAAACTATTTAGCTTGGATAAAAAAACACGAAATTGATCTTTTCACGCTGCTGCATACAACCCAAGAGAAATTTTTAGCCGATTATTTTCAAGCTCAAATAGACCAAGATACAGAAGTTCAAAAGATAAAGCATAAATGGGAGCAGTTTAAGCAAACTTTGATTGACTACACGGTGCAGCAAAAATTGGGTTTAGAGGCTTCGGCTATGGCAGCTATAACTCGCATGGAAAAACACTGGTCGCACTTTTACACAAAGATTCGTAAAGAAAAACAAAGAAATGCATCTATCTTTCATCAAAAATTAAGTGAATTATACAACTATCTTTTACCGCATAATACTTGGCAGGAACGTTCCGAAAGTTATTTAGATACTTATGCAATATATGGAAACGCACTTTGGTCAAGCATTTTACAAAAGCCAATTACTGAACCTTATTTTTGGATTTGGGAGATATAAAGCCAATGCCATAAAACTATTCCTGTGGCTACGCTTACATTTAGGGAGTGTTTTGTGCCAAATTGTGGAATTTCTACGATTGTATCGCACTGTAAGAGGGTTTCTTGGCTTACACCATCTACTTCGTTACCCACGATAAAGGCAGCGGGCTTTACGGCAGGTAAATTTTGTAAGAGAGTACTTTTATTAGTTTGTTCAAGGGCGATGAGAGTATAACCATCGGATTTGAGTTGTTGTAAAAGGGAGTTAATTTGATGGTAGTGTTCCCAATTTACGCTTTCTATGCTTCCTAATGCTGTGCGCATAATGTCTTTATGCGGGGGCGTAGGTGTATAACCGCATAGGTATAGTTTTTCAATAGCAAAGGCATCGCAGGTTCTGAAAATAGACCCTACGTTCATAGCTGATCGTACATTTTCTACTATCACTACTGCGGGAAATTTTTTACTTTGCTTGAAGGCTTCAATTGACAGACGATTTAGTTTATCCAACTTCAATTTTTCAAGTGGTTCAGACATGTTTGTTTAATGCAAAGATAAGGGATATGTTTTTGAATAATTTTTTGGGCGTGCCCTTTTGGGCATTTCGCTGGCGCTCATGCCCAAAAGGTCGGCGTGCTACGGGCTACGCTAACGCTTCGGTGCTGCGCTTCGCTTCGCACCGTGCTGACGCACGCCCTTCGCATGCCTCACGCAAATAGCTCATTATCAAAAGAATATCTAAGCTTGCAGCAAAAAACAAAATTTTTTATCTTCGTAACATGAAGCTTTTTGTGTTTCAAGAAGGAATTCTTGAACGGATAACTTTACACAGTAATCCTATATCTCAATGGGGCGAGGGGCAAATCTATCGTATTCAAGAACCCTCAGCTTATACACAATACTGCGTAAAACTCTATAAATCTACTCAAATTACGAAAGAAAAAATTGAAAAACTCAACTACCTTTATCAAAATAATTCTGCTGCTCAAACGGAGTCCTCTCTACTATGGATACAAGGCTTAGTCTATGATTCACAATGCAATTTCAAAGGCATCCTAATACCTTATGCAGAAGGATACTCCGTAAAGTATTTGACTACCTTCAACTTCCCTATTGAACATGTAAATTCCGTTGATCTTTCTCAATACCAAAAATTTGATCGCAAACATGCTGATAGTTTTGTAGCTAAGTTGAAAGTGTGTTACAGTATTGCTAAAGCCATTACAAAGCTGCACGCAAGCCAACAGTACGTACATGGGAATATCAAACCTGAAAACTTAATTTTTGATTACACAGGTAAAGTATATTTAGCAGATTTAGATAATGTACAAATTGTACAGAACGGTAATAAAGTATTTTCAGTTTCAGCTTACAGCCCTGAATATCTACCGCCTAGCTACCAGCATGCAGAGATTAAAAATATAGTTTTAGAACCTTTTGTGGATGTATTTAGTATGACAGTAATATTTTACCACATTTTAATAGGGATACATCCTTTTGCAGGGAATAGTTTTAAGCTGCCGTACAAAAACGTAGTAGATATTCCTAGCGCTATCAAAGAGCGATTAGTTCACTTCGGAGAGAAACGAGAGTATTTTGAACAAATACCCCCAGAACACGGGCATTTTAGCCAATTACCTGAACCTTTGAAAGAGTTTTTCTTGAAAGTATTAGGTAAAGAAGATACACAAAAAATGGCAATAAATTGGTCAAATAGAATATATCTTGTTTTGTCTTCAATCAATTCTACAAAACATAACGAAAACGCAAATACTAAAATTATTCGTCATTCTGAGGGAGGTAAATATGGCTTTCGCACAGCTAAAGGTAAGATAGTTATACCTTGCAAGTACGATTATGTTTGGGGATTTAAGAAAGGACTAGCCAAAGTAAAGTTAAATGGTAAGTACGGCTATATTGATTTGAAAGGTGAGGAAATTATACCTTGCAAATATGAAAAAATTTCTAATTTTCAGGAAGGAGTAGCCGAAGCAAAATTGAATTGTAAGTGGGTGCTTCTTAATCAAGAAGGCGAAGAAATTACACATCGTAAATATGATAGCATTGGAATTTTCTGTGAAAATTTAGCTATAGTGTCATTAAACGGCAAGTACGGATATATCAATATAAAAGGTGAAGAGGTTGTGCCTTGCAGATATGATTATATTTTTCCTTTCCATGAAGGTTTATCTCAAATACAATTTAACGGTAAATGGGGATACATCAATCAAAAAGGAGAGGAAGTTATCCCATGCAAGTACGAATATGCTGATTGTTTCATAGAAGGTTTAGCTAAGGTAAAATTAAATGGTAAGTACGGATACATTAATTCAGATGGAAAAGAAATTGTTCCGTGTAGATACGATTTTGTTCAGGCGTTCAGCGAAGGTTTAGCAGCAGTACAACTGAATGGTAAGTGGGGCTTTGTCAATCGAAAAGGGGATAAAGTTATTCCATGTAAATATGATGAAGTAGAATCTTTTAATCAAGGTTTGGCTGTGGTAAGGATAGCTAAAAGCTGGTACAAAATAGATATACAATGGTAATGAGCTAGAACACAAATATAAACCTCCGTTTTGGCGAAAAAAGTTTGATGAATAGAGTTTTTGCAAAAAAGTTTTTAAGTGTTAAAGATGACACAGGTTTGTAGAGTAGGTTTTTATGTTAGAAATTCTTCTTGCGTGAGGCATGCGGAGGGTGGGCGTTAGCCCAGTGCGGAGCGAAGCGCAGCACCGAAGCGATAGCGTAGCCCGAAGCACGCCGACCTTGCCCCACACAAGCGCAAGCGAAGTGTGGGCAAGGGCACGCCCAAAAAAATCAATGAAAATTAAACCTTTTACTTTGCGTAAGCTATAGAACGCTTTTCACGAATAACAGTAATTTTAATCTGCCCAGGATACTGCATTTCATCTTGTATGCGGGTAGAAATGTCATGAGATAACATATCCGCTTGTTGATCAGAAACCTTATCAGCTTCTACCATTACACGAAGTTCCCGCCCTGCTTGAATGGCGTAAGTTTTACTTACCCCAGGGTAAGACATAGCAATAGCTTCTAAATCTCTTAGACGTTTGATATAACTTTCAATTACCTCTCGTCTTGCCCCAGGTCTTGCTCCTGAGATAGCATCACAAGCTTGGACAATCGGACTAAGCAAAGTAGTCATCTCAATTTCATCGTGGTGCGCTCCAATCGCATTACATACATCTGGTGCTTCACCGTACTTTTCGGCTACACGCATCCCTAAAATCGCATGAGGTAGCTCAGGTTCATCTGTGATTACTTTTCCAATATCATGTAAAAGTCCTGCTCTTTTGGCTTTTTTGGGATTCAAGCGAAGCTCTGCTGCCATAATTGCACAAAGATTAGCTACCTCGCGGCTGTGTTGAAGCAAGTTTTGCCCATAAGAAGAGCGATAACGCATTCTACCTACAATTTTGACCAATTCAGGATGTAAACCTGTAATACCTAAATCTAATACTGTTCTTTGTCCAATTTCAGCAATTTCTTCCTCAATATCACGGGCGGTTTTGGCAACTACCTCTTCAATTCGGGCGGGATGAATACGCCCATCAGCTACTAATCGCTGCAAAGCCACACGGGCAATTTCTCTGCGCACAGGGTCAAACGCAGAAAGAATAATTGCTTCTGGAGTATCATCTACAATAATTTCAACACCTGTAGCAGCTTCCAAAGCCCGAATATTTCGCCCTTCTCTACCTATAATTCGCCCTTTTACTTCATCATTCTCAATATGAAAGACACTGACACAATTTTCAATAGAATGTTCAATTGCCGTGCGCTGTATAGTCTGAATGATAATTTTACGTGCTTCTTTATTTGCATTGATTTTAGCTTCATCCATTACGCTTTTTACATAGGCAGCTGCTTTGGATTGAGCTTCTTCTTTAATCTGTTCTATTAGCTGCTTTTTGGCTTCCTCCGCGGATAGCCCTGCTATTTTTTCTAACATTTCTGTTTGTTCTTTGTGCAGCTGTTCAATTTCTTTTTGTTTGAGTTCCAATTTTTCTAACTTTTGTTTTACCGCTTCTTGCCCTTTGAGATATTCCTCTTGCTGCTTAGCCAAAACTTGCTGGGCTTTATTAAATTCTTGCTGTTGCTTTTTGAACTCCTCAATTTTTTGATTGAGTGTAGCTTCTCTATGTTTTATTTTGCTTTCTAGTGTAGCAATTTCTACTTGCTTTTTGGCAAACTCTGCTTCTTGCTGTATTTTTAGTTCGCTAAGTTTTTCTTTTGCTTCTAATAGTTTTTGATTTTTGAGATTTTCAGCTTTTGTTTCTGCTTCTGAAAGGATGAGTTTAGCTTTTTCTTCTGCGGCGAGCTCTTTTTGTTTTAATATAGTTATGAGCAAGTATCTTCCTATCCCAACGCCAACAGCTAAACCACTTATTCCTACTATGATATATGTCAGGATTTCCATACATTGAGCGAATAATTTATGCAAATATATGAAAACAACGGCAAATTTGCTATTTAGGTAAGTCATTCATGTATAAACTGCACAAACAAGTTAACTTTGTGTGTAATTCAAACTCTAATTTTTTATTTCTATTCCAAGTTCGTTCATTAAGCTAGGGTCAATGGAAGATGGGGCGTCAATCATTACATCTCTGCCCATATTATTTTTGGGGAATGCCATCACATCTCGGATGCTATCTGCACCTGCAAAAAGCATAACCCACCTATCTAAGCCAAAGGCACAACCTGCATGAGGGGGCGCACCATACTCAAAAGCATTCATTAAAAAACCAAATTTTTGCTCTGCTTCCTGGGCAGATAACCCTAAAACCTCAAACATTTTTGCTTGCAAAGCTTTATCGTGAATCCGAACTGAACCTCCCCCTATCTCCACTCCATTGATTACTAAATCGTATGCATTAGCCCGTACTTTGGCATTATCTACTCCTAAAAGGGGAATATCCTCCGCCTTAGGCGAAGTAAAAGGATGATGCATCGCATACCAACGCTTATCCTCTTCACTCCATTCTAAAAGAGGAAAATCTACAACCCATAAACAAGCATATTTATTTTTATCCCTTAATCCTAGCTGTGAAGCAACTTCTAAACGCAGCTCTGAAAGCTGCTTACGAACTTTATTCGTTTGACCTGAAAGTATCAAAATTAAATCGCCAGGTTCAGCCTTAAATTTTTCTTTCCATTTTAGTCTTTGTTCAGGGGAATAGAACTTATCTATATTAGACTTTACACTTCCATCGGCTTCTATACGGGCGTATACTAATCCACTTGCACCAATTTGAGGTTTCTTGACAAAATCGGTCAGATAGTCTATTTGTTTACGCGTAAATTGCCCTGCACCTTTGGCACATATTCCTACTACTAACTCTGCGCTATCAAAAACAGCAAAACCACAACCTTTGGTAACATCATTAAGTTCTACAAATTTCATATCAAAGCGAATGTCAGGTTTGTCAGTACCGTAGTTTTTTATTGCTTCTTCGTACCGCATGCGGGGTAAATCAGGAATGTCTATTCCTTTTAAGGTTTTGAAAAGATACTTAACTAATCCTTCAAAAGTTTGTAGTACATCTTCCTGACCAACAAAGCTCATTTCGCAGTCTATTTGAGTAAATTCGGGTTGTCTATCTGCGCGCAAGTCTTCATCACGAAAGCACTTTACAATCTGGAAATACCTATCCATGCCTGCTACCATTAAGAGCTGTTTAAAAGTTTGCGGACTTTGCGGAAGAGCATAAAATTGTCCTTTGTTCATACGGCTAGGCACTACAAAGTCCCTTGCCCCTTCGGGAGTGGATTTAATGAGCATAGGCGTTTCTATTTCTATAAAACCTTGTGAATCCATGTAGTAGCGTACGGCTTGGGTAAACTTATGTCGTAAAATAAGATTATCTCTCAATACAGGTCTGCGAATGTCCAAGTATCTATATTGCATGCGTAGCTCTTCGCTGCCGTCTGTTTCATTTTCAATTAAAAACGGAGGAATTTTAGCCGTATTGAGTATTTTTAAGTCAGATACTACAATTTCTATTTCACCTGTGGACAAATTCGGATTTTTAGAAATTCTTTCTATTACTTTACCTGTAACTTGAATAACTGTTTCTCGTTGTAATTGCTTAGATTGTTCGTATAGTTTTGCGTCATATTGTGGGCTAAATACCAACTGTGTAATTCCGTATCTATCTCGTAGATCTACAAAGTTTTGTTCTTTAAGCTCGCGAATGCGTTGTACCCACCCGCACAAGGTAACTATCTCATTTTGATTAGATAAACGTAGTTCTCCGCAAGTGTGAGTTCTGTACAAAGTTTTCATGATACTTGCAAAAATGGTAAAAATATCATTGTAAATTGGTTATATTTTATTGGTGTGATATTGCAATTGAAACGGATGCAGATATAAGTGCTGATTTTCAGTAAGATAAAAGCTGCGAAGGTCTTGTATTCTTAATATTCTTAAGGTACAAAGCAGCTGCTATTTGACTAAAAAACCTTTTCATGTTGATTAAGTCTGAAAGATGATTTGATTTTTTAATTTTTTGGGCGTGCCCCTTGCTAACGCAAGGGTCGGGGCATTCCGCACTACGCTTCGCTTCGGTGCTTCGCTAACG
>JANWVW010000117.1 GCA_025056095.1 Bacteroidia bacterium | reverse complement strand
AGATGACCTGTGCAATCATGTCTTTACCTTGTTTAAGCTTGAAGTACAATTCCTTAGAAGCTAAAACTTCACATAAGCAGTTTGTTTTTCAAAATTTAATTAGTATGTAAAATACATGCTTGGCAAAAATGAATTCCTTTTGACCAAAAAGCCAAAAGCCTTTTGCAAACTTACTTAATTACAAACTGTTTTGTGTAACAGTATTTAATTTTTGGAAAGTATATATTTTGTTTGAAAAAAATCAGCACTTACAATCATAGTGCTGTAAATGCTGATACAAAATCAAGAAAATGTAGCCAGTTTTTACAACACAACAATTACTTTATTTGTGTCTTAAATGATGTCTTTTAGGATGTTCTTTGCGGGCATGATCGCGAACAATCTCATTTCCTTCCTTATCAAATTTTAAGTGAAGGTGTTTTTTATCAGAGGTATGCTTGAAGTATAAGCTATACATTTCTACCCCTTTGTGTGTTTTGTGAAAAGCTTTGGTTAATTCCCACCCTGCGGCTTTCTCTTTATCTATTACAGACTTTATCTTATCGTTCAACGTGCTTGGATCAACTCTGTATATATGCGTAACTACTGTTCCATCCTCTTTGAACTTAACTCTAAAATGAGTGTGATCTTCTTCACTAAGGTTCCCTACGGCGTGATACATTAAATTTTTACCTTCGTAGCGCATACCCCAAGTTGTATGGGCAGCATGGGGAAACAACTCTTTGAATTTTTTTAATACAGGCGAAGGAATTTTGCTGTACTCTACAGGACTCCAATTGCCGTACTGTGCCCATAGCATGCCTGTTGGTAAAAGTACAGCCCAAAGAAAAATAACTAGTTTTTTCATAGCTGAATTTTAATGAATAAAGTTTTAAGAATAATCAAATAAAGATAAAAAAGTTACGAATAAGTTTGGTTAGTTAAGACGGATACGAAAACCTCCAGCAGCTTCTACAGCCATTCCATAAATTGTTGTAGATTTATTGTAGTATTTCATTCCCGCGCTGATGAATACCTCGAAATCTTCGGAAAGTTCAAATAAGGCACCCGCTCCAAAATATAGTTCAGGTGTAATGGGGCTTCCATCTCTGTTGGGATTATCACCCATGACACGATGATTGTGTAGCCTAGCTCGTATAGCCAAATCCCCGTATATATTAGTTCCGTTGTGTCTATCCCCAGAGTGAATAAACGGCTGACAAGACACTCCCAATAGCCAGGAACCTCCACGTTTATCTTCTCCGCCTTCTGTATACACACCTGTACCTTTGGGTGTATAGCCTAAAAATCCCTCTATAGCAGTGTGGTGATTGACTACGTAGCGATAGGTAGGACCCCAGGGCGCTCCTGAAACACCACCCCTGAACCCAATCCCCTGCTCTCCTACAATTTGAGCAATACAGGCACTGCTCATGATAAAAAAAAAGGTTAAAAACTTTGCTAACTTCATAAGGTAAGTGCTTTTAAGGTTTGCCAAAATTAAAAAGAAATCATAAATGTACCAAATAGTTTTTAAGATTTCTTGTTTTTTTCTTTTATTACAATTGAACTACTGTAAAAATGAAAAGCATGCTTGGCGTATGAATCCAAGCATGCTCTATCATAAAATTGTGTTATGAGAGTTAGTTCATCAAAGAAGTGTAAAATTGATTATAGGTTTCAACACAACTATCATCTACATCTACGTATTCTAGTTTTTGTTTATTTTCAATCAGCGCGCTAAGTTCTTTGCTAATGTTGGGTGTACCTATGGTTACTGCATCGGCATAAGCTATGCCGCCTTTGGTAATACCGAGAAAATCTGCTTTTTCAAAGTGTTCAAGTAGCTTAGGATCAATTTCAGGAGCAGCTTTTTCTTTGAAGCTTTCTCCATATTCAAAGTCGTAGTTAATATTTTCGTTGTATAAGGAATAGACTACCTTAGTGTTTTTGAATACAGGTTCATCTTTGTAAATAGTTTTAATATAGAACGGAATAAGAGAGGTCATAAAGTTGTGGCAATGAATAATGTCAGGTGCCCAGCCTAATTTTTTAATAGTTTCTAATGCACCTTTACAGAAGAATATGCATCTTTCATCATTGTCATCAAACCATGCGTTGGTTTCAGGATGCGTTAGGAACGCTTTGCGATGGAAGTAGTCCTCATTGTCTAGAAAATAGACTTGCAGCCTTGCACCTGGGATAGAAGCAACTTTTATCATAAGAGGTTTTTCCTCATCGCCCACAGTGATGTTTATGCCTGATAGCCGTACTACATCATGCAAGCGATTCTTTTTCTCACTAATCAATCCGAATCTTGGCATTAAGATTCGAATTTCATGACCCTTATCTTGTAACCCTTGAGGTAACTTGCGGACTAGATCCGCTACATTTGACACCTTGAAAAAAGGGGATATTTCAGTGGTTACAAACAATATTTTAAGTTTTTTCATGACTAGGTGAGGCTTTTATTTGGATTTTACAAAATTACAAACTTTTTTTGCAATTTCCAAATTTAATATGGGGCAATTTTTGCCTTAAACGAAAAAAAACTTATTTTTGATACACAAACTTGCATATAATGGAAATATTTACTCGTATTTCTGAGATAATGAACTACCTTCATGTCAAAAAAATTATTGGACATGAAATTGGCTTTGTTCCCACGATGGGCGCTCTACATGATGGACATTTGACTCTAATAAAAGCAAGTAAAAGTAAAAACTTACTTACAGTAGCTTCTATTTTTGTAAATCCCACACAGTTTGGACCTAATGAAGATTTTGATAAATATCCAAGAACCATTGAGCAAGACATTGCGCTGCTCAAATCAGTAAATTGTGATGTTTTGTTTTTGCCTTCGGTTGAGGAGATGTACCCTACACCTTCGGCAATTGTTCTAAGCATGCCTTCTTTAACTCAAAAGTATGAAGGCAAGTTTAGAAAAGGGCATTTTGAGGGCGTTATGCTGATTGTAGCCAAGCTTTTTAATATCATTTTACCTGATGTGGCTTTTTTTGGACAAAAAGATTTTCAACAATGTGCTGTAATTAAGCAAATGGTTAAAGATCTTTCTTTTCCCATAAAAATAGAGATTATCCCTACGGTAAGAGAAAAAGATGGGCTAGCGATGAGTAGCAGAAACAGGTATCTTAATGAAGTAGAACGCCAAAAAGCAGTAGGTATTTACCAAACTTTGGTTTATATCAAAAACATGGTGCAGCACGAAAAAAATGTAGATAACCTTGTAAAGCATGCCTATGATTACATACAAAAATTCGGTTTTACGCAAATAGACTACATAGATATTGTTCATGCAGATACATTAGAAAATTTGCAGCATGCTCATGCTGAAAATAAGCCCGTCATGTTAATTACTGCCCGATTAGGCACTACAAGACTATTAGACAACATGTATTTGTATGACATGAACTAAAAAATTGCTTTATGTTTTTCAAGCAACATTTTGATTACTGTTGCTGTACAGCAGTTGGGGTTATCTTTGTCATTTTTGCTTTGCATAAAGGATAATTGTGCAGAGGCTAAATTTTAATTTTTTATTTTTTGGGCGTGCCCCTTGCTGACGCAAGGGTCGGGGCATTCCGCACCTAGCCCGAAGCACGCCGACCTTGTGGGCATGAGCGCAAGCGAAATGCCCACAAGGACACGCCCAAAAAAATAACTTAAAAACAAAATAATTTTTACTCATCCCCCAACTAACTCAAAATTGCCTTCAAAGTGTCAATAACATATTGCTGCGCCTCTACACTCAAATCAGGATAAAGGGGCAAACTAATTAACCGCAAGTAAGTTTGATAACTCACAGCAAAATCTTTCTCTGTGTAGCCAAAAGTTTGCTTGTAATAAGAGTACAGAGGTACAGGAAAAAAATGAACCGAAGTTTCTATGCCCCTCTCTTTGAGCTTAAACATGAGCATATCCCGAGTATAAGGAATGACCTCTAAATTGAGCTTCAAGATAAACAAATGATACGCATGCGTACTATTGGGCTGAATAGATACTAATTCAAATCTGCTATCATCACAAAAGGCTTTAACATAGTTTTCATACAATGCTTTTCGTTTTAGATAATTTTGCGATAAACTTTGTAGCTGGGCTATTCCCATAGCTGCTTGAAGGTCAAACATATTGTACTTAAACCCAGGATATAGGACATCGTATTGCTGGTACGCTGTGCTTTGTCTGCGTTTCCATATTTCTTTGTCTATTCCATGGCTGCGGAGTAGTCTTACTTTGTAGGCAAGTTCGGCATTTTTGGTAACTAACATGCCGCCCTCTGCAGTGGTTAGGTTTTTCGTGGCATAAAAGCTGAAAGCCCCTACATCGCCAATTGTGCCTGAAGTATATCCTTGATAAGTGCTTTCAATAGCATGGGCGCAATCTTCAATCAAAAGTAAATCATGCTTTTGGGCTATATCCGTAAGTGCTTGCATATCACACATATTTCCCGCAAGATGAACAGCAATAATAGCCTTTGTCTTTGGAGTAATTTTACGTTCTACATCCTGCGGACATATAGTAAGCGTATTAGGGTCAATTTCTGCAAATACTACCCTCAAACCAGAATGCAAAGCCATTGTTGCAGTGCTTGGAAAAGTGAGCGTAGGAACAATTACTTCTGCTTCTTTGGGCAGGTCTAATGCTATCATGGCTAAATGTAAAGCTGCCGTACACGAAGTCAAACCTACACAGTAAGCACCGTTTTTATATTGAGAAAAGGCTTGTTCAAACTCTTGGGTATACTTACCTGTGGTTAGCCAGCCACTTTTTAATGCATCTGTAACATTTTCAATAACTTTATCAGAAATATTCGGCTTGAAAAACGGAACGTACATTTAACTATGCTCGCTATGCAAAATTAAGGATAAGTCTATATAGATTGTATTTTTGTTCGCAAATAAACTAAAATGTTTGTAACCACTATTTTTGCCTGCCTAATCCACAAGAATGAAACTACATTTGCTCAAATACAAAGCTGAAATTTTTCTTTTTGTGCTTACGTTTAGTGTATACGCCTATACAGCAGAAAGAACATTAAGTTTTTGGGACTGCGGAGAATTTATAGCTTGTGCGTATAGATTACAAAATCCCCATCCGCCTGGCGCACCGCTGTTTTTGCTTTTAGAAAGAATATTCTCTTTTTTTGCTTTCGGACAACCTGAATGGGTAGCCTACTGCCTTAATCTTAGCAGCGCGCTCTATTCTAGCTTGACTGTGCTTTTTTTATTTTGGACATTAAAAAAAATACTACCTCAAAATTCACCTAATGCAACCGTTGTCAGCGTAATAGCTGCTTTGAGTTTTGCTTTTACTGATTCTTTTTGGTTTAATGCCACAGAAACAGAAGTCTACGCTTTTAGCACACTGCTGACTGCTGTGTCTTTTTGGGCTATGCTCAAATGGTATCACGATAGTACCGAATATGCAGATAAATGGTTATTGTTTGTAGCTTACTTAGTAGGTTTGGCAATTGGAGCACATCTATTGAACTTGTTAGTTATACCTGCTTTATCTATCCTGTTTTATGTAAAAAAATACAACGTCAAATTCTATGGAATATTACTTTCTTTCGGAATAGGGTGCGTCATTTTAGTTATGATTCAATTTGGAATTATTCAGTACCTTCCTACGGTTGCTTTGAAGTTAGACATTTTTTTAGTCAATCAATATCAAATGCCATTTTTTTCAGGACTGTGGCTACTAATAGGTGCTATTGTATTGATGAGCAGTATCAGCTTAATACTGGCTGAAATTAAGAAATGGAAATACTTAAAAATAAGCTTGCTGTCCTTTTTATTCATTTTGATAGGTTACAGTGTGTATGCCGTAATGGTTTTGCGATCCTTGAAAAATCCTAACATTGATGAAGGAAATCCTGAAAATTTAACTACACTTATTTACTACCTTAGACGCGATCAATACGGACATGAACCACTTTTTTGGGCAGATTCTTATGACAGTCATGGCAACAAAGAAAAAGATATTAAAATTTCCTACGTAAAAGCCGATTCTATTTACTATCCCGATAAGAAAAAACACAAATACATTGCGGTAGATATCAATTATGTACCTAAGTATAGCAAACCTGTATTTTTTCCTCGCAGATATAGTGATAATCCTTTACATTGGCTAACTTATGATGATTTTACTAGTCGTTGGACTTTTTTTGCAGGTTATCAAGTAGGGTGGATGTATTTTAGATACTTACTGTTCAACTTTTTGGGTAAAAGTTCAGATATTCAAAATGCATATTGGGAAAGCGGACTTTGGGACACAAAAACCGTAGTGGAATTTCCTACAAATAAGGGTAAAAATCATTACTTTGGTATACCGTTACTACTTGGAATTATAGGTTTATGGACAACGTTGAGAATATCAGACTTTAAACCTTATCGGTATGTAATTTTAGCTCTATTTTTTATGACAGGTATAGCCATAGTAATTTATCTTAACCAAACTCCTAATCAAGCACGTGAGAGAGATTATTCATATATAGGTTCTTTTTATGCGTTCGCAATATGGATAGGCATAGGGATGCACTACTTAGTTAATGCTGTTTCAAGTCAAAAAGTTGGATTTAAATACTTAATTTGGGTGATTATTCTTTTTTGTCCTTTCATTTTACTATCTCAAAACTTTGATGACCACAATCGCAAAGGGCGATACTTTGCCCTAGATATAGCCAAAAATATTTTGAATTCTTGTGAAAAAAATGCTATTTTATTTACAGATGGCGATAATGACACTTTTACACTGTGGTACGCACAGGAAGTAGAGAAAATTCGTACAGATGTACGCGTAGTCAACCTTACCTTGCTCGGTATTGACCATTATATTTGGCACTTGAAACATATCAAAACTAATGACGCAGATACTTTGAACATTCCCATACCTGATGAAAAATACCTCGCCGAAAATATGACCTACAACTACCTCAAAAACGAACCTGTTTTACTAATAAGTCTGAATAAAGACACCATTGAATGGGAACTGCCTATTAAGGAAGCAGAAAAAGGAGAGTTTGGCTATCTGTATAAATCTGAATACTTTGCGTATCAAATTATTAAGCATAATTTTGATAAACGCCCTATATACTTTTCAGCCACAATCGGATTTGAACGCAATAAACATTTTTTTAATCTTGAGCCTTATCTTCAACTACAAGGCATGGCATACAAGCTAACCACACATAAAAACACCACTCATGTAGCAACAGCAGACAAAGATAAACTCAAACAGTTTATAGACACAAAATTTGTATGCTCAGGTTTTGATAGTAGAAAAGTGTGGATAGAAGAGTTAGCTATTGAGCATGCAGACTATTACCGCAAAATGTACTTAGAACTGATAAAAAGTTTAACAAAAGACAAAGACACAGCATCGGCACATGCTTATCTTTCTCAAATGCAGTGTAAAATTAAGCCTGAATATGTCCCTTTCAATCCCGTTTTACAAGCTAAGTTTTTATCCGTGATAAAGGATAAAAATTTAGAAAGACTGTTCAGAGAAACCTGTGTTCGATACTTAACGCACCAAGATACAGAGCCTTACATCACTTACCAAGCTAAGGATGCGATTAAACTGCTTTTTGAAAGTAGGTTAAAAAACCGAGAGTGGAATGAAGCTATAAATTATGCCACCTTTTACAAAGAACTAACTCAAGAAGACACATTGCTCAAACTTTATTATCAAAGATGAGTTAGAGTTTAGGGCATTTCTGTTACAGAGTTATTGACTATTTTTGCGTAAATGAGAAGCTTTTGCTGCTTTGTACTTTTAGCAGTGTTTTTAATCGGTTGCAGTTGGTTCAAAAAAAAGCCTAGGATAGATAACACAGTTTTAGCCCAAATTGGAGAAAAAAAACTGCTTAGGCAGGACTTAATTACTTATCTGCCTAAGGGACTATCCAAACAGGACAGTATCAAATATGCTATGCATTTCATTCAAAAATGGGTCACCAAGACGTTAATTGCACAAAAAGCCTTAGAAAACATTCCGAATATTGAGCAAAAAATTCAATACCAAGTAGAGGACTACAAAAATGACTTGTTAGCACATCACTATCAAAGAGAGTTTTTGTACCAAAAATTAGACACTGTGGTCAGTCGTGAAAGCATGATTAAATACTATCAAGACCATCCCCAAGATTTTGAGCTTAAACAAACGGTAATACAATGTACTTTTTTGAAGCTCCCTAAAAAAGAACGCGACATTCCGAATGTAAAAAAATGGCTAGCATCCAAAAATCCAAAGGACCGCGATAAGTTGCATCAGATTATGCTTTCAAAGGCTCAACGTACGACCAGAGACTCCTCTTGGCACTATTGGGATAATATCGCAAGAGAATTTCCCAAGCCTGACATAGACCCTAAGGATATCCAAGTCAATAAGTTGTATGAACAGCAGGATGAGAATTACGTTTACCTCTTATATGTCTATGACAAGAAAGATGCTAACGCAACTACGCCGATGGAGTTAGTAGAAAAAACGGTAAAAGAGCTCATCATTAGCCAAAGGCGTGAGAAGCTTATCCAAGATTTAGAAAAAAATTTGATTGAAGAAGCTTTGAAGAGTGGAAAGTTGGTATATGGAAAGGATGTTTTAATTTCAAACAGTGCAAAAAATTCATCAGAGTAGCAGTAAAAAGTTTTTATGTTATTTTAAGAGAGCTTAATTTTTTGGGCGTGCCCCTTGCTGACGCAAGGGTCGGGGCATTCCGCACTACGCTATCGCTTCGGTGCTTCGCTAACG